>JBIKWH010000327.1:0-3300 GCA_044356435.1 Vicinamibacterales bacterium | reverse complement strand
AGGTGTACCGCCACCTGCAGCGGCTCGACCTCCGCTTCTACGACCGCAATCCGGTCGGGAGGCTGATGACGCGTGTCACGACGGATGTCGACGCGCTGAACGATCTGTTCACCGCGGGCGTCGTCTCAATCTTCGGCGACGTGTTCACGCTGGTCGGCATCATGGTCACGCTGGTGCTGATGGACGAGCGCCTGGCCCTGGTGGCATTTTCCGTGCTGCCGCTCATCTGGGTTGTGACGCAGTGGTTCCGGAAGAACGTACGCGAGTCCTACCGAACGGTCCGCACGTGGATTGCGCGCATCAACGCGTTCCTGCAGGAGCGGATCACCGGCATGGGTACGGTGCAGCTCTTCCGGCGCGAAGCCCGCGACTTCTCCCGATTCGACGAGATCGACGCGCGCCATCGGGACGCCAACATCGACTCGATCTTCTACTACGCGGTCTTCTACCCCGCGATCGAGCTGGTCAGCGCGCTCGCCGCGGCCCTGATTCTCTGGTGGGGCGGGTGGTGGGTGATGCGGGACACGCTGACGCTCGGGTCCCTCGTGGCCTTCCTGCAGTATTCCGCGCGCTTCTTCCGGCCCATCAGCGACATGTCGGAGAAGTTCAACACCCTCCAGGCCGCGATGGCCTCCTCCGAGCGGATCTTCGGCCTGCTCGATACGCCCGTCGAGATTGAGAGCCCGGTGTCGGCGGTGAGCCACTCCGGTCCGGGCCGCATCGCGTTCGAGCACGTCACCTTCTCCTATGTGGAGGGGGAGCCCGTGCTGCGCGACGTCAGCTTCGTCGTCGAGCCGGGTCAGCGCGTGGCCATTGTCGGGGCGACCGGTTCGGGCAAGACGACGATCATCAGCCTGCTCCTGCGGTTCTACGACGTGCAGGAGGGCCGCATCACGATTGACGGCGTCGACGTGCGCACGTTCGACCTCGCGACCCTCCGGTCCCTCTTCGGGCTGGTGCTGCAGGATGTCAGTCTGTTTTCGGGGAGCATCGCCTCGAACGTGCGTCTCGGGGAGACCTCGATTGATGACGCGGATGTCCAGGCGGCGCTTGCCGCGGTCCACGCGAATCGGTTCGTGGATCGGTTGCCGGGCGGGCTCGCGGCCCCGGTGGCGGAGCGCGGCTCGACGCTCTCGGTCGGACAGAAACAGTTGCTCTCGTTCGCGCGGGCGCTGGCCTTCAATGCCCGCGTGCTGATCCTCGACGAGGCGACGTCGAGCGTGGATACCGAGACGGAGATGCTGATTCGCGACGCGCTGGCCGTGCTGATGCGCGGGCGCACGACGATGGCGATCGCGCATCGTCTCTCGACGATTCAGGACATGGACCGCATCCTCGTGCTGCACAAGGGGCAGCTCCGCGAGTCGGGTACGCACCAGGAACTGCTGGCGGTGCGTGGCATTTATCACCGGTTGTACCGGCTGCAGTTCAAGGGGGCCGATCCCGTCGCCGCGGCGGGGTAGCCGGCCGCGGCTCTCCGGGTCTGCTAGTTGCCGGCAGGCGACGGAGGCGACGAGGGGGGCGGCGCGTCGGGCTGCGCCAGCGGCGGCGCGGGCACGACGGCCGGTGCGGCTGTGTCGACCGGAACGTCGGGTGGCTTGCTGGCCCTCTCGAAGTCCCGCCTGCGGAACAGCCGGTCAATCAGTCCCGGCGTGCTCGCCTTCGGATTCCAGCCGAGCCGCACCACCGTCACGATGGCGTTCTTGCGCCCGAAGCTGATCGCGTCGTCGCAATTGCTGAAGTAGAGGTCGAGGTCGCGTCCCTGAATCTCCGGGCCGGTGTCCATGATCGTGTAGACGCCGCTGTACTTCGCGTCGGGCACGGTCACGCTCACCACGCTCCCCACCGGCAGCAGCGTCGGGTCCGCGGCCGCGATGCCCGTGTGGACATTCACGCCTGAGGCGGTCCTCGTCCCCGTGCAGTAGCCCGTCGCGATGAACTGGAGCTTCGAGCCGGCCATCGGGCCAGAGGTCGTGGGATCGTGCACGGCCGTCTCGCGCGCATCGCGCGAGTCGTGGATAGACGCCTGGTAGATGACGACGAAGGCCGCGATGGCGCCCAGTGTCACCAGGATCTTCCGCCGAAGGGACGTGGCGAGAATCGGCATGTCTCGATGGCGCTACCCGGTCGTGCGGCCAGGCGGCGCGGGTCTCTTTACCGGAAGTGCTCGAACCCGTCCGGGAGCGGCCGCTCCTCGCCCTCGACCAGCACGGCCTGACGGCGGTCCCGGATCACGGTGCCGATCCGCGTGATCGGCAGGTCGCCAATCGCCCGCCGGACGCCCCGGAGCCGCCCTCGCGCGGACGGCCGCACCGTGAACAGCAACTCGTAGTCGTCCCCCCCGGCCAGTGCCAGATCGAGAGCCAGGGATCGCGCGTCTCCTCCGGTGCGCGTGCACCAGTCGGCGGCGCCGCTGTCGACTGGCACAAGGCTACTGTCGATCAGCATGCCGACGCCAGAGGCCGAGCAGATCTGTCTGACGCCGTCCGCGAGGCCGTCCGAAAGATCCATGCAGGCCGTCGCGGCCTTGTATCTGCCCAGCAATAACCCCGCGCGAACGCGCGGATCCGGCCGCCGGTAGCGCCGCTCGGCCTCTCCGTCGGATGCCGGGTTCGACCGCAACGCCGCGAGCCCCGCCCGCCCGCCCCCGAGCGATCCGGTGACGTACACCTCATCGCCGGGACGGGCACCGCCGCGCGTCAGCATTCGGCGCGGTGGCACGCTGCCCATCGCCGTAACGGTCACGACGAGCGGCCCACCACCTGGCACCATCGCGCCATCCACGCCTGGCGCCGCTGACCGCGTGATGTTGCCGCCGACCACGACGATGCGATGCGCCGCCGCGGCGGCGAGGAGGCCGTCCACGAGGGCGTCCAGGTCGGCCACGCGGTAGGCGTCCGGCAGTACGAGGGAGAGCAGCGCCGAGCGCGGACGCGCGCCCATCGCGGCCAGATCGCTCAGGTTCACCGCGAGCGCCTTGTGACCGATGTCGCCGGGCCCGCAGAAGCGCGGATCGAAGTGCACGCCCTCGACGAGCGTGTCGGTGGTCAGCACTTCATGCTCGCGTGGCACCGGCACCGTGACGGCGGCGTCGTCGCCCGCGGGCACGGCGAGCCAGTCCGGGTGCCCGAGCTTCTCGACGATGCGGCGGACGAGCGCGTGCTCGCCTGCCGTGGCAACGGTCTGGTCGTCCGGGGGAGCGATTGTCATGGAGAAGGGTGCGGCGGGCGTAATGTCCCGCTTTGCCGTGTGGGGAGGTCGAGTGAACCTCTGGGTAGAGGTGGAGCCGCTGTTGTTAGT
>JBIKWH010000469.1:0-3301 GCA_044356435.1 Vicinamibacterales bacterium | reverse complement strand
CAAGTAGGAACCAATTCAATGGGCGCGATAGCCGACAGACGCCTGGTCGCCGCGAGAATCGAGACCATGAATGGGGTCGGCGTGCAAGGTTGGTGGCAATTGGATTCGCCCTTTTGCACCGGGATCGCCGTTCAGCGACAATTGGGATGCGGTTCAGATACGCAGCCTTGCGGTGGTAGTGCTTCAGCAGGTCGCCGAGTTGGCGTTTGCACCTGACGCCCTGTCAGCGTTCGCCCATTGCGAAATGGTTGCGACCGATTGAGGAGACGGGATTCGGATTTTGACTGCGGGGTTAAGTGCTGGCGGCTCGCTCACGGAATTCCGCTGACGACGATCAAGTCCGCATGTACCAATCGAATTGGGCTGAACCCACGGAAGCCGTTTCTTGTGACAATCCTCGTCCGCTGGCCGTGGCCATGATCACGGGGAAGTCGCTCCGCGACGCCTATCGTGCGGCGATGGTTGCCGCTGGACAGCAAGTATCAGTCGCAGGAATCGCAGCGGTGGCCGTCGCACACTGAACCACCAAGTGCGGACCCGCGTGTTAGGTGGTATTGGGATGGTGGACGGCAATGACCGCCCTTACCCGATTTCGGCCTTTGCTCCTAGCTATAGCTACGCTAGAGAAACTGGCCGCGTCCTCGTTTTGACTTCCATGCCTCTCGCTGGCTCAAGGCAAATCGAGACTCCCTACAGGCGATAAAGCTCATTTGCAGTAAGGTGCATTCGCTTCGTTACGAAGGCACCATAACCTCCGACGCGAAGCACGGAAACAAACGCGACATGGGGAAGCGACGAGCCGTACGCAGAGCCGTTGTCCCAACTGAGTTCGGCATCCGCATCTGGGTGTTCAAATCCATGATTGTGCATGATCTCGTGGAGCATAATAGCTCCGCTTAACCACGTTGCGAAATCTACTAAAACCGAGTCCGGGCCATTGGGATATTCTTCGTTAACCGAAGCAATAACGTTGGGACAGCAAAAATCTACGGAAAAGCCTCTAAATTCGGCGGTGGCCCACCTCCTTCTTACTACGTCTTCGGGCTCGTGTCCGCCTATGTTGAGCGTAGGGTACTTGAAAAAACCGCGCTCAAGCATGGCCTTTTGACTCTCCTCAGAGAACGCCCAGCGCCCCCCGTTTTCGGCAACAACGGCTTGTGACTCTTGATAGACGCGGCCAGTATACAACACTCCGGGCCTCCGATGCTCATCCCAAAACACTCTACGCATTGCGTCCCAGAAGATGGCGCCCATATTGGTGCCGCCGATGGAAGAACTTGCCATCAATTCCTTGCACCTGTCACTGCGGGACCAGAAGTCCCAAAACAGTGGGCGTTGGTTTGGCATGATCGATTCTCCGATTTTGAAGAACAAATATCTTGGTGGCTCTCAAGAAGTGCCGTATCGCCCTACCCCCCCCGGCGATCGTGCGTTTGGATTTGTCAGTTGGCGCGACATAGAATGCGGTGCCTCCTGTAGCTTCTGATATCCTTTGCCTCCTCGGCCAGGTCAACGGTCGCCATCAGGACTAAAGACACCTTGTGCGGCCTGGCGAACCACCACCGTTGATGAAATTATCTGCTGCACCGTTGGTCGACGAAAGATGGCCGGCGGAAAGTCGCATTGGCACAGGTCGCCAGCGGTTTGCGACCGGGCGTCGCCGAGTGGGAGCGTCCCAAGCAAGCCGGGTGGGGGGACGTAGGCTCCAGGCCGACTCCGTGAGCGATAGCCTGAAAGTCCCCCCCGAGGTTGCGACCGATAAGGCTATCGGTGCCGGATTTTGAATGCTGGGTTATTGGCAACCGCCGTTGATTTCGGATAGACTGGCCAAAGTTCGATACCCTGTCGGAAATGCACCGAAACGGTATCGAACTCAATAAACGTGTCTGGAAAAACGGGTTGCGCGGAGAGAAAAAGAGAGTATTGTTACGAACAGGGTTCCGTTCGGGGAGCTTTTCGTTTTTCTACGAACAACCGCGACAAGCCAGTTAACGCCCGGTGCCGAGAGTTCGGCGGCCGGGCGTTTCGCGTTTATCGCCAGTTGTGGCAAGGGTTTGCGACGATCACGCTGCACGGCGGATGATCTCTATTTCGAGAGAGACCAATTAGGCCCCGAAAGGAACCCTCAAGGTTCCTTCCGCACGCTAGAATCTCCGTCACGAACTCTCTGACTCTCTCGCCCGCGGGGCGGAAAAAGTTAACAGGCCGGTTCCTTTCGGACCCTCGTCTCGTCATCTGCAACATGGGCCGGGTCGGACAGCAAGCCGCCCCCCGGATCGATCTCGCTTCGTTGCCAAGCCGGGTGCGCACGCCTAAAGTTGCTGATACAGGTGATGCAAGTTCGGCAGCAAAACTCTCGTGAAAACTCGGCGCGACCAATGAGATCGGAAGTCCATATAAACCTACTCCTTTTGGGCACGCTCCTCCTGGTTCTTGTCCTGGGCGGTTGCGGGCAGGTGAAGACCGCCCCCGGTCCGGCCAACAGCCCGGCCGTTGCGGTCAGCGATCATCTCGCCGCCGTTGCCAAGGCGGGTGATCCGGTCACGCTCGACCAATTGAGCCTAATGTATGAAGAGCCCCCAGCTGCGCAGAACGCTGCGCCACTCTATGCGCAGGCGTTCGCCGCTCTGAGTGCCGAGGCCGCGAACTCGCCTGACTTCCTGGCGCACAACCAAGAGGCCCTGGCCCTCTTGCTCCAGGCTGCTGAGCGCCCATCCTGCCGCTATCCCGTTGCGCTCACGGATGGCGTGATGGTTCTGTTGCCCCATCTCGCCGAGATCACGAGGTGCGCGACGCTACTGCGACAGGAAGCCGCAAGCCAGACTGCGCGCGGGCGCACGGATGCCGCCACCACGGCCATCCTCGCCGGTTTCCGCCTGGCTCGCTCGCTAGACAACGAGCCAGTACTCAACTCCAAGCTGGTGGAGATAGCGAGTCTGGAGCAGGCATTTGACGGGCTGCGGGAGTCGCTCAACCAGAAGAGCTTCACCGACGCCGAATTGCTCCGCCTGCTAACGGCCCTGCGTGACGCCGAGTCAGCCGTTAACTTCCGGCGAGCGATGCTGGGCGAGCGCGTCAACCTCGTGGCCGCCTTCCAATCGTCGGACGAGAAGCTCGCCGAAGCGATGGCCGTGAGCGGCGGCAGTGAAGCTTCAGCACCGCCTTCCATGCTTCGCCTCTATCGCTCCGGGGGCCATCTCCAAGAAGACTTCGCCTTCGCTCTGGACTTCATGTCGAAGCTCGTCGCGCTGGTGGACTTGCCCTATCCGCAGGGGCTCGATGCAACAGCCGGGATGAAGAT
>JBIKWH010000326.1:0-3302 GCA_044356435.1 Vicinamibacterales bacterium | reverse complement strand
GCGCAGCCGCTGCTCGATAAAGTCCACGAGGATGATCGAGTTGCGAACCACGATCCCGGCTCCGGCGATGAAGCCGATCATCGAGGTGGCCGTGAAGAACGCGCCCATCGCCGCGTGCGCGGGCAGGATGCCGACGAGGCTGAACGGAATCGCGGCCATGATCACGATCGGCGTGGTGAACGACTGGAACCAGCCCACCACCAGCACATAGATGAGGATGAGCACCGCGCCGAACGCGATGCCGAGGTCGCGAAATACCTCGATCGTGATGTGCCACTCGCCGTCCCACTTCATGGCGTAGCGCGAGCTGTCGTCCGGCTGCACGGCGTTGAAGACCTCCAGGCCGTGGCCATCCGGCAGCGTCAGCTTTCCGATGGCCTCGTTCATGGTTCCGATCGCATAGACCGGACTCTCGGCCCCGCCCGCGAGGTCGCCCGTGACGTAGGTCACCGGCTGCAGGTTCTTGTGGTACCGGCTCGAGGCCTCCACGCCGGCCACGGCCGTCGTCAGCTCGCCGACCGAGACGGGGCGCGGTCCCGCGACACGCAGGGACTGAATCGACGCCAGGTCACGCCCCTCTTTCGGAAGCCGGACGACCACGGGAATGTCCTCGCGGCTCGCCGCGTCGTGCATCAGCCCCGCCACGGCACCCACGCCGCCCAGTTGCACCAGGCTCGCGATGTCCGCCGTCGAGACGCCCGCGGCCGCCGCCTTCTCAGGGTCGACGCGCAGGGAGACCTTCGGCGCCTCGGCCTCCACGTACCAGTCCGTGTCGACCACGCCGTCGGTCCGCTCGAAGATCGCCTTCACCTCGGCCGCCACCGCCTGTCGCCGCGCCGTGTCCGGCCCGTAGACCTCGGCCACGAGCGTCTGCAGCACCGGCGGCCCCGGCGGCACCTCCGCCACCTGGACCGTGGCGTGGAGCGCGGCCGCCAGCGGCCGCAGCCGATCGCGCACGCGCCTGGCGATCGCGTGGCTCTGATCGCTGCGGTCGTCCTTCGGCAGCAGGTTCACCTGCAGGTCCGCCAGGTGCGGGCCGCGCCGCAGGAAGTAGTGCCGCACGAGTCCGTTGAAGTTGTACGGCGCGGAGGTGCCGACGTACTGCTGCACGTCGACGACCGCCGGGTCTTCCAGCACCGCCGCGCCGAGCCGCGCCGCCACGCGCGCGGTCTCTTCGAGCGCGGTGCCTTCCGGCAGATCGACCATCACCTGGAACTCGCTCTTGTTGTCGAAGGGCAGCATCTTCACGGTGACGAGCTGCAACGGCACGAACGCCATCGCGACCAGCAGGAGCACCGCCACGCCGCCCAGGAAGCCCCACCGCGCGCGGCCGCTGCCGAGCAGCCGCCCCATCACGCGCCGGTAGAGCACCGTCAGGCGATCCTCGCCTTCGTCGCCGCGATGCGCGCCGTCGCGCAGGATCCGCACGGCGGCCCACGGCGTCACGATGAACGCGACGACGAGCGAGAACACCATCGCCGCGGACGCGCCGACGGGGATCGGCCGCATGTACGGTCCCATCAGGCCGCCGACGAACGCCATCGGCAGAATCGCCGCCACGACCGTGAAGGTCGCCAGGATCGTCGGGTTCCCCACTTCGTCGACCGCGCGCAGCGCCACGGCCGCCAGGCCCCCGGGGCCCCGGCCCTCGGCCCGCGCGTGACGGACCAGGTTCTCCACGACGACGATCGCGTCGTCCACCAGGATGCCGATCGAGAAGATCAGCGCAAAGAGCGTGATGCGGTTCAGCGTGTAGCCGTAGAGATAGAAGAGCAGCAACGTGAGCGCGAGCGTCACCGGAATGGCCAGCAGCACCACGGCCGCCTCGCGCGCGCCGAGCACCAGCCAGATCAGCGCCGCCACGGAGAGCACGGCCAGCAGCATGTGGTACAGCAGCTCGTCGCTCTTCGCCGCCGCCGTCTCACCGTAGTTGCGCGTGACGGCCACCTGCACGTCGCCAGGGATGAGCGTGCCTTTGAGCGCCTCGACCTTCGCGAGCACCCGGTGCGCCACGTCCGTGGCGTTCGTGCCTTTCCGCTTGGCCACGGCGAGCGTGACGGCCGGCTTCGCGCCGGTGCGGTCCTGGAAGCGGACGTAGGCTTCGGGCTCGGCCGGACCGAGCGTGACGTCAGCCACGTCGCGCACGCGGACCACGCGCCCGCCACTCGAAGCCACGACCACCTCGCCGATCTCGGCGGGCGACGCGAGCAACTGCCCGGTTTCCACGGCCGTGCGCGCGCCGTCCCGCACGACGCCCGCCCCTCCCTGCAGGACATTCCGGCCGCCGATCGCGCCTGCGACCGCGCTGGCCGCGACACCTCTCGCCTCGAGCCGCGCCGGGTCGAGCGTCACGTGCACCTGGCCCGGCTGGCCGCCGATGATCGTGACCTCCGAGACGTCGGGCACTTCCGCGACCGCCTCGCGGAGCTGCGCCGCAAGACGCCGGAGCTGGTCGTCGCCGTCACGGCTGGAGGCCAGCGTAAGCGCGAGGATCGGCACGTTGTCGATCGACCGCGGCTTGACGAGCGGCCCGACGACACCGGGCGGGATACGGTCCGCATTGGCCGCGAGCTTCTGGTTGAGACGCACCAGCGCCGCCTCCTCGGGCTCGCCGACGCGGAAGCGCACGATCACCATCGACTGCCCGGGGCTCGAGGTCGAGTAGAGATACTCGACGCCCGGGATCTCCCAGAGGAGCTGCTCGAGCGGCCGGGTGACGCGCTGCTCGACCTCCGCCGGCGACGCGCCCGGCATGGTCACGAACACGTCGACCATCGGGACGACGATCTGCGGCTCCTCTTCGCGCGGCAGCTTGAGGACGGCGACGGCGCCCAGCGCCATGGAGGCCGCGATGAAGAGCGGCGTCAGCTTCGACTGGATGAAGGCGGCGGCCAGCCGTCCGGCGGCACCGAGACCGGGCGTCATCACCGGCCCCCTGCTGTGACACGACGGCCGTCCGTCAACGACGGCGGCGGTGCCACGACCACTGCATCACCCGCCGCCAGCCCCGCCCGCACCTCGGCACGGTTCCCATCCACGGACTGGACGTCCACGAGTCGCACGCGCGCCACGCCACCCTCGACCACGAACACCGACGTCACCTGCCCGCGGCGGACGAGCGCCGAGGTCGGAACGGTCAGGGCGCGCCGGCGCGGCCCGGCCGCGGTGAGCCGCCCGAACAGGCCCGACCTGAGTCCGGCCGTGGACGGCAGCGACACCTTCACCAGGAACGTGCGCGCATCCACGTCGACCGCGCGCGCTACTTCGTCAACCGTCCCCATCAGCGGCGCGCCCGCTGCCAG
>JBIKWH010000325.1:0-3319 GCA_044356435.1 Vicinamibacterales bacterium | reverse complement strand
CGCCGTTCTTTCGTCGAATCCGAGTGCCGGCCGACAAGCACCATCCCCACCGCCGCCACGATGTACGGGAGGGAGGAGAGGAAGCCCACCACGAGGTCGCTCTGACCCGAGAGGCGCTTGAGGATCTGCGGCAGCCAGAAGCTGACGCTGTAGAGCGCGACGACGATCGCGAAGTAGAGCAACGAGAAGTGCCAGACGGGCCCGCTCCGCAGGACGGACCAGACGCTGACGTGCCCGCCACCGGCGCGCTCCGCCTCGCGCCGCTCGGCGAGCCAGACGCGGTCGGCCGGTGCAAGCCAGCGCGCATCGCGGGGCCCGTTCGGCAGATACAGCAGGACCACGCCGCCCAGAATGACGGCGGGAATCCCCTCCAGCAGGAACAGCCACTGCCACCCCGACAGGCCCGACGCGCCGTCCAGCGTCAGCAACGCACCGGAGAGCGGGCCGCCGATGACACCCGCCAGCGCGTTCGCCGTCATGAAGAGCGCGACGGTTTTCGCGCGCTCCCGCTCCGGGAACCAGTAGGTCAGGTAGAGAATCATCCCGGGGAAGAAGCCGGCCTCGGCCACGCCGAGCAGGAAGCGCAGGACGTAGAAGCTGGTGACGCCGTCGGTGAACATCATGGCGGTGGAGATCACGCCCCACGTCACCATGATGCGGGCGATCCACGGCCGTGCGCCAAACCGCTCGAGCAGCAGATTGCTCGGCACTTCGAACAGAAAGTAGCCGATGAAGAAGATGCCGGCGCCGAGACCGTAGACCGAGGCGCTCAGCCCGAGATCGCGATTCATCTGCAGCGACGCGAACCCGACATTGACGCGGTCAATGTAGGACACGATGTAGAGCACGAACATGAACGGGAGCAGCCGCCAGCGCACGACGCCGAGCAGCCTCTGCTCGCGGACGTCGGCGGTCCGGGTCTCTGCCTCTGCGGTCACCGGGCGACCGCGCCACTGGCGGCCAGTTGCTCCACTTCGTCCATGACCCGCTCCATCTTCCGGATCGTCAGGTCGAGGGGTTCGTCCGTGGTCATGTCGACGCCCGCGTCCCGCAGCAGGTCGATCGGGTACTTCGAGCCGCCCGAGCTGATGAATCGCAGATACCGCGCCCGTGCGTCCGCATCACCCGCACCCACCTTCGCCGCCAGCGCCGTCGACGCCGTGAACGACGTGGCGTACTGGAACACGTAGAAGTCGCGGTAGAAGTGCGGGATATAGCTCCACTCATGCGCCATCACGTCGGCGACGTGGCACACGCCCTGATCGTGTCCGTAGTAGCGCCGCGTGATGCCGATGTAGAGCGCGGCGATGCTCTCGCCGGTCAGCGGTTCGCCCCGTTCACCCATCGCGTGGAGCGCGCGCTCGAACTCGGCGAACTGCGTCTGCCGGAACACGGTGCCCTTGATGCCTTCGAGATAGCTGCCCAGCACAGCCAGCCGCGCCGCCGGGTCGGTGAGCCGCTCCAGCATGTAGTCGACGAGCAGTTCCTCGTTGAACGTGGAGGCCACCTCCGCGACGAAGGTCTGATACCCGGCGGTCGGATACGGCTGCGTCCGGTTCGAGTAGTAGCTGTGCATCGCGTGGCCGATCTCGTGGCTCAGCGTGCTGACGTCGTGGAACTTGCCGAGGTAGTTGAGGAGCACGTAGGGATGGACGTCGTACGCGGCGCCCTCGGAATACGCGCCGGAGCGCTTGCCGTCGTTCGGGTACCAGTCAATCCAGCGGTCACGACACCCGCCCGCCACGACATCCACATACTCGGACCCCAGCGGCGCGAGCGACGCCAGCAGGTGCGTCACGGCCTCGTCCGGCGTGTAGCTGAGGTCGACCGCCGGCACCAGCGGCGCGTAGAGGTCGTGATACTCCAGCTGCTCCACGCCGAGCAGGCGACGCCGCAATTCGAGATAGCGATGGAACGACGGCAGATGGCGATTCACGCCCTCGACCAGACGGTCGTACACGGCGAGTGGAATGTTCGGGCCGTCCAGCGCCGCCGCGATGGTGGTCGGATAGCGGCGCGCCGTGGCAAAGAAGCGCGCGCGATGGATGCTGCCGTTCATCGACATGCCCAGCGTGCCGCTGAAGGCGCCGAGCGCGGTGAAGAACCGCTCCATCGCCAGCTGCCGGTCCGCGCGGACGGGGCTCGTGCGCAGTTCGCCGTACCCGGACGGGTCGAGGCGGACGCTGCGGCCGTCGGTGACCGTGACGGTCGGATACGGAAAGTCCGCGTTGGTCAGGATGCCGTAGATGTCCGCTGGCGCCGACGCCATCAGCGTGGCATCCGCGAGCAGCTTCTCCTCCGCCCCGCTGAGCGTGTGTGCCCGCCGGCGGGCGATGTCCTGCATGTAGACGCGGAACGGCGCCAGTCGGGGCTCGGCCACGAGCGCAGCCTCGATGACCGCCGGATCCGCGGCCAGCAGCTCGGGCTCGATGAAGGCGGCGGCGGCGCCGATGCTCGTGTAGAGCTGCATCATCTGCTGCTGCATGCCCTGGTGAACGGCGACGCGCGTGTCCTGATCCGCCAGACAGCTCGCGTAGACGTACAGGCGGCTGACCGCGCGATCGAGATCGAAGCGGAGCTCCAGCGCATCGGCGAGGGTCGCCGGTGCGTTCAGCAGCCGACCCGCGAACGCCTCGAGGCCGCCGATGCGCCCGGCCAGCGCCTTCCCGGCGTCGCGCCAGGCCTCCACGGAGGGAAACAGGTCTTCGATGTTCCAGGTACGGGAGGGGTCTGCGGCGGACCGGTCCCGTGCCGGGGGTGCCGCGTGCTGGGTGGTCATCGTGTGCCTCGCCGGCAGCGTGGCGTCCCTCCCGGATGAGTGACGGTTCCCAGGGGCGCCGGCCGGCGGCGATTGTACCGCAGGGAGATCGACCGCCCCGCCCGGTATGATCGCCTGCCATGCCCGGCCGCTCTC
Organism: Vicinamibacterales bacterium; assembly: GCA_044356435.1. Taxonomy (GTDB): domain Bacteria; phylum Acidobacteriota; class Vicinamibacteria; order Vicinamibacterales; family UBA2999; genus CANKJK01. The sequence goes on along the minus strand of JBIKWH010000325.1, from coordinate 405 downwards.
CGATTCCCGTCGACTGGCCGTCCCTCCCGGACGAGCAACTGCTCGATCTCCGGCTCTGCGACCTGCCCATCACCATCGAGGGCAGCGCGCTGGCTGGACGGATCGACCAGGCGCGGGCGGAGCTGACCGGACGTGACCTGCGCGTCGCGGTCCACTTCTACCTCTCGGACGAATGGTTCACGCCCGACGGCATCGCGGCCGTCGCGATTCCGTTCTATCTGGCGCATCCACGCCTGGAGAAGCTCGAAGAAGCGCAGATGCTGGAAGTCGAGGGTGGCGAGTACGAGTGGTGCATGCGCATTCTCCGCCACGAGATCGGGCACGCCGTGGACAACGCGTATCGGCTGCGCCTGCGCCGCCAGCGCCGTGCCATCTTCGGTTCGCCCGCGATCGAGTATCCGGAAA
>JBIKWH010000324.1:0-3321 GCA_044356435.1 Vicinamibacterales bacterium | reverse complement strand
ACGTTGAGCAGATATGGCACGTAGACGGCGTCGAACGTGCCGTCGGCGAACGCCAGCGCCATCGCGTCCATGCGCACCAGCTGCACGTGTGCGAGCGCGTGCTGCGCCTTTCTGGCCGCCGCCCGGTGCAGCATCGGGCCGGAGACGTCGATCGCGGTCACCTGGCAGCCCGCCGGGTAGCGGCGGATCGTGATTCCGGTGCCGACGCCCACCTCCAGAATCCGCTCTCCCGCCGCGGCGGCGAGCCGCGTCATCGCGTGCCGGCGCCCCGGCTGCAGCAGGGCTCCGTAGACCACGTCGTAGAGCGGTGCGAGCCGCGCGTAGGTGGCATTCACCGACGCCTGCACGCCCGCCGCCCCTGCCGCAGTACCGGCAGGCCCGTCCACCTCGTCACTCACGTTCACCACTCGCTCACAGGAGGTCACATCAGATGACATTCGGAGAAGCCCTCAGGATTCAGCGTTGGGACGACCATCGCTACTACCACCACAGCCGGATTAATCAGTCGCTGCACCTGGTCAGCGCACTGAGCTTCATCGCCGCCTACGCCACCATGTGGACGAGTCCCAGCCTCGCCGTCGCGCTCGGCTGGCTCGTGGCGATGCCGGCCCGGCAGGCCGGTCACTTCTTCTTCGAGCCCCGCGGGTACGACGAGGCCAATCAGGCGACGCACGAGCACAAGGAGGCCATCAAGGTCGGCTACAACCTGTTCCGCAAAGTCGTGCTGATGGCCGTGTGGGTGCTGGCACCGCTGGTGCTGCTGGTCAGCCCGACCGTGTGGGGCTGGGTGCCCGCAGGCGAGGGCTGGCGCGGCGTCGCCGACCAGGTGGCGATCATCTGGCTGGCCGTCGCCGTCGGCGCGCTGCTCTTCCGCATCGCGCAGCTCTTCGTGATCGCCAACGTCCAGACCGGCCTGGTGTGGGGCACGAAGATCCTGACTGATCCGTTTCACGATGTGGCGCTCTATCACCGGGCGCCGCTCTACGTGCTCCGCGGCGAGCGCTTCGACCCGATCGTGCCCCACTCGGCCCGATGACCCGAGGCCCGGCCGGCTCGGCCGAATCGCGCGGCGAGCATCTCGCGCAGCACGGTCCGCTGCACATCCGCACTGCTGGCGCCGGGTGGACACCACCACCACCCGTCCGCCAGCATGCGATGTGCGGCGCGGATGAACCGCTCGGCCACGTCCTCGAACTCAGCGTCCGTGCACGCGTGGCTGAAGATAAATCGACCGCTGCCGACCCAGCTCAGCGCCAGGCCTTCCGCACGCAGGTAGAACTGGAACATCCAGTTGTAGCGCGAGGGCGCGGGGAAGGCGACGGTCCAGACGGAGACCAGGTGGGCCACGCGCACCGGCAGGTCGCGTTCCGCCAGCCTCGCGTTCAGCGCGGAGGCTCTCTCGGTCCACGTGGCCTCGAGTCCGTCGTAGCTCGCCACCCAGCGCGGGTCGTCGAGCCGGCGGAGAAACGCGCGCATGGCGCCCAGTACGTAGGGATGCGTGTTGAAGGTGCCCCGCGCGAAGCAGATGTCCACCGGGCGATCGTCGCGGAAGCGCCGCATCAGGTCGTGACGGCCGCAGACGACGCCGACCGGCAGGCCCCCGCCGAGCGTCTTGCCGTAGGTCACCAGGTCGGCCTTCACGCCGAAGTACTCCTGGGCGCCCCCGCGGGCCAGGCGGAATCCGAGAAACACCTCGTCGAAGATCAGCACGATGCCGCGCGCGGTGCAGACCTCACGCAACTGCCGCAGCCACGCGGCATAGGCCTCGCGGTCCGCAGCCGCCGCCGTCCGTCCCGCCACGAGCGCGTTGTCGGTCGGCGCACCCTGATTCGGATGGAGCGCCTGGAGCGGATTCACCAGCACGCAGGCGATGTCGCGTCGGGTGCGGAGCACGTGCAGGCTCCGTTCGTGCATGTCGCGCAGCGTGTAGACACCGTCGACGCGACGCGGCGTGCCCACGCCTGGCTGCACGTCGTCCCACCAGCCGTGATACGAGCCGCAGAAGCGCACGATATGCGAGCGTCCCGTGTGATAGCGCGCAAGCCGGACGGCCTGCATCACCGCTTCGGTGCCCGACATGTGGAACGAGACTTCGTCAAGTCCGGAGACCGCGCGCAGGCGCTCGGCGATCTCCAGAATCGCCGGGTGATAGGCGCCGAGCACCGGCCCCAGCTCACGGACCGCCGCGGCCCCCTCGTCGATGCAGTCCTTGTACACGTCGTACCCGAAGAGGTTCACGCCGTAGGAGCCGCTCAGGTCGAACGCGGCGTGGCCGTCCTGGTCGATGACGCGCCCACCCTCGGACCGTGTCAGCAGCGCGCCCAGCGTGAGGTGACGGCTGAGATAGCGCGCGTAGGGAAATGGCACACGGTAGGCGCGCGTGAACTGCAGGTCCGAGACGCTGCCGGCCAGCGTCTCTGTCGCGGCAATCGTCTCGGGAGACCGCAGCCGGAACTCGCTGCCGAGCCTCGACAGCCCGTTCCGCCGCGCTGTCGCGACATCCGCCGGGGCGCCGTCACTCGTGAAGAACGTGTCGGCATCGAAGTCGTAGCGCGCCACCTGACTGGCCATCCACCGCGACATGCGCGCGTGGCCGGCCAGGGACGGGTGTTTGGCCCGGGAGAGCGCCAGACGGGCCGCCGCACGCGGCCACAGCACAGCCGCCGCGGCCGCCGCGGCACCGATTTCCATCAACACAACCAGACCTCCCTGGAGCACGCATGACCCCGTCTCTGCTGGACCGCCTGCTCGCGCAGGATGCGATCAACTTCACGCTGACGAACCGGATTCCCCGCCGCTGGCTGACGCGCGTCGTCGGCCGCATCAGCCGCGCCGAGCATCCCGTCGTCCGCGACGTCTCGCTGGCGCTGTGGCAACACTTCGGGGGCGACCTGCACCTGGAGGAAGCCGCCCGCAGGGATTTCGCGAGCGTCCACGACTGCTTCATCCGCGCGCTGAAGCCGGGCGCACGGCCCATCGACCCCGACCCCGGCGTGCTCGTGAGTCCGTGCGACGGCATCGTCGGCGCCATGGGCACGGTCAAGCGGAGCCAGCTCTTCCAGGCGAAGGGGTCGCGCTATACGCTCGACGAACTCCTCGGCCGCGTCGACGGCACCCCGTTCGAGGGCGGGAACTACGTGACACTTCGGCTGACGTCGACGATGTACCACCGCTTCCACGCCCCGGCGGACCTGCGCCTGACCAGCACGACGTTCATTCCCGGCGAACTGTGGAACGTGAACCCGGTGACCGTCCGCCGCATCCCGCGGCTCTACTGCAGAAATGAGCGTGCCGTGCTGGAGACAACCACTGCGGCCGGAC
>JBIKWH010000034.1:0-11047 GCA_044356435.1 Vicinamibacterales bacterium | reverse complement strand
GTCGATGTTCACGCCACCGATCTGCGACGCCGTGCCGGTGAAATAGCGCTCGACGAACCACTCGTTCAGGCCGATGGCCTCGAAGATCTGCGCGCCGCAGTAGCTCTGCAGCGTCGAGATGCCCATCTTCGACATCACCTTGAGCACGCCCTTGTTCAGCGCCTTCAGGTAATGCGCGACGGCATCGTCCTGCGTGATCCCCTTGAGCATCCCCTGACGCACCATGTCGCCCAGCGTCTCGAACGCCAGATAGGGATTCACGACGCCCGCGCCGTAGCCGAGGAGCAGCGAGACGTGATGGACCTCGCGCGCGTCGCCCGACTCGATCACCAGCGCGCAGCGGGTGCGCGTGCCTTCCCGCACCAGGTGATGGTGCACGCCGGCCGTCGCCAGGAGGCTCGGAATCGGCGCCATCTCCGCGTTCACGCCGCGGTCCGAGAGGATCAGGATGTTGTAGCCGGCGGCGACGGCCTCGCTCGCCTGCCGACACAGGTCCGCCATCGCGCGCTCGAGCCCCTCGCCGTCGTGGTTCGGGTCGAACAGCATCGAGAGCGTCGTCGACCGGAAGGGCGAGTCGAGCGGCAGGTGCCGCAGCTTCGCCACGTGGTCGTTGTGAATGATCGGGTACGCCAGCTTGATCTGTTCACACGACTGCGGCTCCGGCCTGAGCAGGTTCCGCTCCGGCCCGATCGTCGAACCCATCGAGGTGACGAGTTCCTCGCGGATCGCATCGAGCGGCGGATTCGTCACCTGCGCGAAGAGCTGCTTGAAGTAGTCGTACAGCAGACGCGGGCGGTCCGAGAGCACCGCGAGCGCGCTGTCGGCCCCCATCGACCCGATCGCTTCCTCGCCGTTGAGCGCCATCGGCGCCAGCAGGATGCGCAGGTCTTCCTGCGAGTACCCGAAGGCCTGCTGCCGCAGGAACACCGTGTCGTGGTCGGGTTCCCCGGCACGCGCCGGCGGCAGATCGTCGATGTCGACGAGGTGCGTCTTCAGCCAGTCGGCATACGGCTGCTCGGCGGCGAGTTCGCTCTTGATCTCGTCGTCGTCGACGATACGCCCCTTGACCGTGTCGACGAGGAAGATCCGGCCCGGGTGCAGCCGCTCCTTCATCACGACGTCTTCCGGCTTGAAGTCGAGCACGCCGACTTCCGACGCCATCACGACGACGTCGTCCTTCGTGACGTAGTACCGCGACGGCCGGAGGCCGTTCCGATCGAGCACGGCGCCGATGACCGAGCCGTCCGTGAACGCGATCGATGCGGGGCCGTCCCACGGCTCCATCAGCGACGAGTGGTACTCGTAGAACGCCCGGCGCTCCGGGCTCATCTCCGTGTTCCCGCTCCAGGGCTCCGGAATCATCATCAGCACGGCGTGCGGGAGCGGCCGGCCGGCCATGTACAGAAACTCCAGCACGTTGTCGAACGTGGCCGTGTCGCTGCCGCCCTCGCGAATCACGGGCAGGATCTTCTTCAGGTCCGCGCCGAAGAGGTCGGACTCGAGCAGACCCTGACGCGCCCGCATCCAGTTGATGTTGCCGCGCAGCGTGTTGATTTCGCCGTTGTGGGCGACGAGACGATAGGGGTGCGCGAGCGGCCACGACGGGAACGTGTTGGTGCTGAAGCGCTGGTGGACGAGCGCAAGCGCGGAGTCCATGTCCGGGTCCTGCAGATCCGGGAACATCGCGCCGAGCTGCTCCGCCGTCAGCATCCCCTTGTAGGTGAACGTCCGGGACGAGAGGCTGACGATGTAGAAGAACTTGTGCGAGACGACGCTCACGTCGAGCGCGTCGACGGCCCCTTCGATCCGCTTGCGGATGATATAGAGCGCCCGCTCGGCCCGCATGGCGTCGCCGCCTGCGGATGCCGGGACCTCGATGAAGACCTGCTTGAAGAGCGGCTCGACGGCCACGGCGCTGGCGCCCACCGTGGAGTCGTCCGTCGGCACATCGCGCCAGCCGAGCAGGCGTGCGCCCTCCTCCGCCACGATCGCCTCGATGACCGCGATCACCGCCTCGCGGTCGCCGGCGTCCCGCGGCAGGAATACGAGTCCGGCGCCGTAGCGACCCACCGCAGGCAACTCGAACGGAAGGACCTTCCGAAAGAACCGGTCCGGCATCTGGATGAGGATGCCGGCGCCGTCGCCGGTGTTGACTTCACACCCGCACGCACCCCGGTGTTCCAGGTTGCGCAGAATCTGCAGCCCGTTCTCCACGATGGTGTGCGACCGCTTGCCCTTCATCTGGACGACGAAGCCGACGCCGCAGGCGTCGTGCTCGCGAGCGGGGTCGAACAGACCTTGGGCGGGTGGCGTACCGGTGTAGTCGGCTGACATATGGAGGATCTGTTGTACTTACGGACCTTTAATAATGGAAATACAATGTTCAGACAAATTCCATCATTAATTCAGATGGACTGAACAAATCGAGGAGGCAGCCCGACCGGTGCCGGGTCGCCACCCTCGCTGAAAATACAACCGCCGCGGCTGCAGGCCGCGGCGGCTGTCGAACACGCGTGCCGTGCGGGTGGCCTAGAGCCTAGAGTCCGACGATCTCCCCGGTGCTGTCCCCGAAGCTCTCGGCGTCGACACCCATGCGGTGCAGGAGCGTGAGCTGGAGATTCGTGAGCGGGGTTCCCTTGGCCACCTTGATGTGGTTCCCACCCTTGATGCCGTGGGCCTTGCCACCGACCACCAGCGTCGGGACGTTCTCCGGGAGGTGGAGGTTCGAGTCGCTCATGCCGCAGCCGTAGAGCATCAGGCTGTTGTCCAGGAGCGTGCCGTCGCCGTCCGGCGTGTTCTTCAGCTTCTCGAGGAAGTAGGCATACATCCCGAGGTGGAACGTGTTGAGCTTCGCCTGCTTGGCCAGCTTCTCGGGGTTGTTCTGGTGGTGCGAGAGCGGATGGTTGGCATCCGCGATCCCGATCTCCGGATAGGTGCGGTTGCTCAGCTCCCGCGAGATCACGTAGGTCGAGATGCGCGTCAGGTCCGCCTGCCAGGCCATCGCCAGCAGGTCGAACATCAGACGGCCGTGTTCCTCGAAGTTCACGGGAATACCAGTGGGCTGCTCGACGACGGGCAGTTCCCGATCGCTTTCCTTCTCGGCCTTCTGCACGCGGCGCTCGGCGTCGCGCACGGCATCGAGATACTCCGCCACCTTGCCCCGATCCTTCGCACCGAGCTGCTTGTTGAGCGCGGTCACCTCGGAGGTCACCGAGTCCAGCAGGCTCCCGTCGCGCCGGATGGCCCGCAGCCGCACCTTCGAATCCGTGCTGCTGTTGTCGCCGAAGAGCCGCTCGAACACGGCCCGCGGATTGACTTCCATCGGGAGCGGTGTGGTCGGCGTAATCCAGGAGATGGTCGAGGTATAGGCGCAGGTGTAGCCGTAGTCGCAGACACCCAGCACGTCCACCGACTCGAGCGCCAGTTCAAGGGACTTGAGCTGCGTGGCGTCGCCAAGCTGCTTCGCGGCGACCTGATCCATCGAGACCGCGACCGACCCCGTGGCCTCCGTCTTCAGCGCATGGGCGCCGGTCAGCCAGGCCGACATCACACGCGAGTGCGGGCCGCCGCCATCGTTGTCGCCCGGGATGGCCGGGCGGCTGTCGAGACCGGTGACGACCGTCATCTGATCGCGGAACGCCGCGATGCGCTGCAGCGTGGGCGGCAGCTCGAAGCCGCGCCCCTCCGCTTCGGGCGTCCAGAGCTTCATGTTGACGCCCATCGGCACGTAGAACGCGCCGAAGCGCTTGACGGGCTGCGCCGCCGTCTTCGCGAGGGCGGTCATGGCCGGCACCATGGAATCGAGGAGCGGCAGGCCGATGGCCACGCCGGCACCACGCAGAAGCGTACGGCGGGACAGGTGCGTCTTGGTGATCATCATGACTCGACTCTCCTCATCTGGAACGGCAGGCTCTTGACGACTCCCATCACGAGCGACGACCACCGGTAGTCGGAGGCCGCAGCGTCCTTCACAATCTTCCGGATGGCGGGCATGTCGGAATACTCGACGCCCCGCCCCAGGCCATACGTGGCCAGCTTCTTCGTCAGCGTGTTCAGGAACTCCGCGCGATAGCCGGTCAGAATCCCCTGCCGGAACTCGGCCGCGTTGCTGAACTTGAGACCATTCGGAAACTGACCCGAGGCGTCCACGGGGCTGTTCGAGTCCGTGTCGCGCCACTGCCCGATGCCGTCGAAGTTCTCGAGGCCGAAGCCGAGCGGGTCGAGCAGCGTGTGGCAGCTCGCGCACACCGGATTCTTCCGGTGCATCTCCATCCGCGCACGCACCGACTTCGGAGCCTTGCCGTCATTCTCCGGGAATGGCGGCACGTTCTTCGGCGGTTCCGGCGGCGGCGTGCCGAGCACGTTCTCGAGCACCCACTTGCCGCGGAACACCGGAGACGTCCGGTCCGGATAGGCGGTCACAAGCATCACGCTGCCGTGGCCCAGCAGACCCGCCCGACGCGTGTCCGGATACGTGACCCGCCGGAAGTGACTGCCGTAGACACCCGGGATGCCGTAGTGCCGCGCCAGTCGCTCGTTCGCGAACGTGTAGTTGGCCGTCAACAGGTCGAGGGCGCTGCGATCCTCCCGCACCTGGCTCTGCAGGAAGAGCTCGGTCTCGCGCGAGAACGCCTCCCGCAGGCTGTCGTCGAACGACGGATAGACCAGGTAGTTCGGGAGCTGCGCGGGGATGTTCCGCAGCATCAGCCATTGCCCGAAGAAGTTCGAGATGAGCGCGTCGGACCGCGGGTCGGCCATCATGCGCCGGACCTGACGCTCAAGCACGCCGGCCTGACGCAGCCGGCCCTGCTCGGCCACGCTCAGGAGTTCGTCGTCGGGAATCGAGCTCCAGAGGAAGAACGAGAGCCGCGACGCGAGGTCGACGTCGCTGACCGGCACGACGGCCTTGCCGGCCGGCGCCACGGAATCGCGCTCGCTGCGGAACAGAAAGGCCGGCGCGATCAGGATCCGCTCAAGCGCCGACTCGATGCCGGCTTCGAAGCCGCCCGAGGAGAGGCCCTCGCGGTAGAAGGTCATCAGCGTCGCCACTTCGGACGCCTTCACGGGGCGCCGATACGCGCGACGCGCGAGCCGGGAGACGATACGCGTCGCACAGGTGTCGTCGCCGGCGCGGCCGGCGGCCGGGCGGCAGGCGAAGATCGCCTTGCGCGACGGCGTATCTTTCGGCGCCACGGGATTGAACGGGCCGAGGATCTCGATGTTCTGGACGCCCGACTCGATCTTGCCGTTCGCCGTTTCGGTCGACCCGAGCTGGCCGTAGCTGCTGCTCGCCATCGGCAGGCGGTCGGGACCGACGCCCTCAATCACAACGGTGCGCTTCACCATCGCAACGGCGATCTCGTGGACACCCGCCTTCGCCTGGAAGCGGACTTCCTGCGGCCCGATGTTCGGCCGCTGGCCGTCACTCGCCATGATTGACAGGTTCCGCGTCGACTTCTCCATCGTGAACTGCTTGATGCGCGCGCCGTCGACACGGACGTCAACCACGCTGTCCTCGTGGCGCCCCTTCCACTGGTCGCCGTAGTCCTTGGTGAAGTCCACGCGGATGGCGTACTCGCCGTCGAGCGGGAACGTGTGACGCACCGAGAGGCCGCCGCGCGTGCCGAAGGGCAGCGAATCGTCACGCCGATCTTCCTGGATCAGGAGAGTCGGCACCTTGTAGAAGGTGCTGGCCGGCCTGATCTCCGTGGAACCCACGGCGAGCCGGGCGATCTTGCGCGCGGCCGAGACGTAGCGGTCGAGCAGCGCCGGCGAGACGGAGAGCACGTCGCCGATGTTGTCGAAGCCGAACCCGGAGTTGTCGGCAGGCAGATAGGTCGGTCCGTCGATCTCGAGTGCCAGCAGGTCCCGGATGACGTTCACGTATTCCGTCCGGTTCAGGCGGTGGATCACGGGCCGGCCGGGGTTGGGCGATGCCGCGGCGGCGGCATCCAGCGCGCCTTCCAGCGAGCCGATCACGGCGTCGTACACGGCGCGGTCGGGACGCACGGCGCCTCCCGGCGGCATCGTGCCTGCGCGGAGCTTCGAGAGCACGCGCTCCCAGACGGCGGCATGCTCCCCCACCTTCGAGAGGTCGGGGGAATCGAGCGCGAGGTTGGCGTACTGTGCCTTGCGCTTCTCGTTGTGGCAGCCGACGCAGTACTTGTCGATCACGGGCTTGACGGCGACCTGCGGTGCGGGCGCCGGCGCGAGCGCCATCTTCGCGGCGGCGGCCTGCGTCTGCGAATTCGGCACGGTTCCCGTTTGCGCGCCACGGGCGGCCTGCAGAGCGACGCCGCCGGCCAGCGCGAGCGCGACGATCCCGGCGGAGACGGTGATGCGGGAGGTATGGAACATCGGCGGCATTGTCCTGAACTTGTTTGACATTGTAAAGTACGCAGGCTCGTTCCGGGAGGGAATGCGATGACCACGACATTCACACGATGTGCGGCGCTGGGCCTGATGGCGATGCTGGCGTTCGCCGGCCGGAGTCAGGCCGCCGATTCGCTGATCGACGCCGTCAAACGGCAGGATCAGGCCGCCGTCCGGGCGATGCTGACCCGGAAAGTCGATGCCAACGCCCCGCAGCCGGACGGCGCCACCGCGCTGCACTGGGCCGCGAACCGGAACGACGTCGCCGTGGCGGAGCTCCTGATCAAGGCCGGCGCCCGCGTGGATGCCACCAACGACTACGGCGTCACGCCGCTCTCGCTGGCGGCGCTGAACGGCAGCGCCGCGATGGCCGGGTTGCTGCTCAAGGCCGGCGCGAACGCCAACCTGGCGCTGCCGTCCGGCGAGACCCCGTTGATGACCGCCGCCAGAACCGGCAACGACGCCGTCGTCGCCGCCCTGCTCGACAAGGGAGCCCAGGTCGGTGCCTCCGAGCCGGTCGCGGGTCAGACCGCGCTCCTGTGGGCCTTGTCCGAACGGCACCTCGCGGTGGCGCGCCGACTCGTCGATCGCGGTGCGGACGTGCGGCAGGCGTCGAAGGCCGGGTTCACCCCGCTCATGATGGCGGCCCGCTTCGGTCACCAGGACGCCGCGCAGTTCCTGCTCGACAAGGGCGCGCCGATCGGCGCCGTGGACACGGACGGTCTCGACGCGCTGCTGGTCGCCGTGCTGCGCGGCCAGTCGGAGATGGCGCTCTTCCTCCTCGACAAGGGCGCCGACCCGAAGAACGACAAGCCCGGCTACACCGCGCTGCACTGGGCCTCCGGCAAGTGGGAGAGCGGCATGACCCACGACTATCCGGACGCCACGACCGAGGAGTGGCGCTACCTGAACGGTGTGCCGACGCGGAAGGCGGAGCTCATCACCGCGCTCATCGCCAAGGGCGCGGACGTCAACGCCGTCATGACCAAGGCCCCGCCGCGCTACGGGATCCACCTGTTCCACATGATGCCGCTCCAGGGCGCGACGCCGTTCTTCCTGGCGGCGCTCAGCGCCGACGCCGACACGATGAAGCTCCTCCTCTCGAAGGGGGCGGATCCGAAGGTCCTCAACCAGAACAAGTCGACGGCGCTGATGGTGGCCGCCGGTCTCGGGCGCGTTCCGGGCGACAGCCTGCTGACGGACGAAGACTCGGTCGAAGCCGCGAAGATCTGCCTGGATCTCGGCGTCGACGTCAACGCGGTCAACGCGGCCGGCGAAACCGCCCTGCACGGCACGGCGTACTACGGCAACCCGAAGGTCGCGGAGCTGCTCGTCCAGCGCGGCGCCAACATGAGCATGAAGAACCGGAACGGCCAGACGGCCCTCAGCATCTCCATCGGCTACAACCAGAACGCGATGACGCTGACGCGGCCGGCGATCACCGCGGTCCTGAAGAAGCTCGGCGCGACGGAGTAGGCCCCTCCGCGCGTTGCCTAACGTCCGAGCCGGTACAGATGCGTCCCGGTCCGGATGAAGAGCGCGCCGTCTGAGACCGCCAGCGACGCCAGCATCGCGCCGTCGAGCGCGTTGACGGCCAGACGCCGGAAGGCCGGCCCCGTCGCCACGACGGTCGTCTCCCCTTCCTCGCTCTGGAAATAGATCCGCCCATCCGCCACGACCGGCGAGGCCGAGAAGTTGCCACCAAGCCGCTGCTGCCACAGCAGACGGCCCGTCCGCGCATCCACGCACGAGGCGACACCGGTATCCGTCACGAAGTACAGCTCGTCCCCGGCGAGGACCGGCGACGGCGTGAGCGGCGCACCGCGCGACGACCGCCAGGCCACGTGCGTGCCCGTCACATCACCCGTGCCGCCGAGCCGCACGGCCAGCAGCGACGGCTGCTGGAACCCCGTCGCCAGAAAGACCAGCCCATGCCCCGCCACCGGGCGCGGGACATTCGAGAAGCCATCCTCGTAGGACACGCGCCAGACTTCCGCGCCTGTCAGCGGGTCGTAGGCCGTCGTGCGGAACGCGCCGACGCTGACCAGCAGGTCGCGATCGCCCGACGAGACGATGAGCGGCGTCGAGTACGCCTGCGACCACGGCCTCCGCCGCGGCGTCCGCCAGCGCGGCTTGCCCGTCCGGACATCGAGCGCCACGACGTAGGCCTGGTCGAAGCCGTCGCAATTGAGGATCAGCAGATCGCGATAGAGCACCGGCGACCCGCCGTTGCCGTGCTGCGAGTCGTAGTCGAGCCGGGCTTTCCAGATCACCGCGCCATCGGTTGTCAGGGCGGCCGTGCCTTCGGCGCCGAAATGCACGTACACGCGGTCGCCGCTGACGATGGGCGTGGGCGATGCGAAGCTGTTCTTCGCGTTGGGGAGCTGCGCGGACGGCAGCCGGAACACTTCGGTATCGATGACCAGCCGGCCGGACGCAGCGTCGAACGCGAGCAGCCGGAGCGAGGCGGCGCGGTCACCGGTCGACGTCGTCAGCCAGACGCGTCCGCCGACGACGACCGGCGACGACCAGCCGAGCCCGGGCACCGGCACCTTCCAGCGAACGCCTTCAGACTCCTGCCACCGCAGAGGGAGATCGCGCTCGTCAGAGACGCCCTGACCGCCGGGGCCGCGGAACTGCGGCCAGTCCGCCGCGTGTCCGACAGCCGTGGCCGCGACACAGACTGCGGCGACCACGCATGCGATCCCGCGTCGACACCTGGCGGCTCCTGGAGGCATGCGGCGCGGATGATAGCATCCGGATTCGCCTGCCCCGCCTCGCGACGCCGCGGCAGGCGCGACGTCTCACCACCACGCTCCCCACCACCCCCGCGCATCCGTAGGTGCATTCCATGGCAGCCTCCACCATCACCGTGTATCAGAAGCCCACCTGCACCACGTGCCGCCAGGTCGCGGCCGCGCTCAAGGACGCAGGCGTCCCGTTCGCATCGGTCAACTACTTCACGGATCCGATTCCGGCAGCCACGCTGAAGACGCTGCTCGGGAAGATGGGTCTGACGGCGCGGCAGCTCCTCCGGACGAAGGAAGCGCGCTACAAGGCGTTGCGACTCGGCGAGCGTGATCTGTCGGACGCCGAGATCATCAGCCTGATGGTCGAGTTCCCCGAGCTCATTCAGCGGCCGATCGTCGAGCAGGGACCACGGGCCATCCTCGCGCGGCCGGCGGACCGGATCAGGGAGTTTCTCGGCTAGCGCTGCGCCGCTCCGCTAGCCTCTGGGCGACGAACGGCTGAACAGCCGTCCGAGCTCCGCCAGCCGCGCGGCGTGGTCGGGCCGCACCTGATCCCAGGTGAACCGCCACGTCCACCACCCCTCCCCCTGACCGGGGAAGTTCATCCGGGCCGATCCCGGCAGCGCCAGGACATCCTGCATCGGTGCGATGGCCGTGTCCGCCACACTCGCCCACGCCGCGCGTATCAGGACCCATGGGATCTCCGGGCCATCTCGAGCGCCGTCACCGGCACCACCCGTCCCTGCATCCAGCCCGAGATAGGCCCGGGCAAACGCGCGCTCGCGGTCGGAAGCTTCGGCCCACCACCCCGCTGACGTGTTGTTGTCGTGCGTACCGGTGTAGACCACTGTGTCCGGCTCGTAGTTGTGCGGCAGAAAGGGGTTGCCGGCGTCACCTTCGAACGCGAACTGCAGAATCCGCATCCCCGGAAATCCGCAGTCATGGCGAAGCGCGTGGACGTCCGGCGTGATCACGCCGAGGTCCTCTGCGATGATCGGCATCTCGCCCAACGCGGCCACCAACCTGTCGAACAGCGCCGCGCCGGGCCCGGGCACCCACCGGCCTCGAACGGCCGTCGGCTCATCGGCCGGGATCTCCCAGTGCGCGGCGAAGCCGCGGAAGTGGTCGATGCGGACAACGTCCACGAGCGCGAACGTCCGCCGCACGCGCGCGATCCACCAGGCGTAGCCGTCGGCCGCATGGGCCGGCCAGCGATACAGCGGGTTGCCCCACCGCTGCCCCGTCGCGCTGAAGAAGTCGGGCGGCACACCGGCGACGACGCGCGGCTGGCGCGAAGCGTCCAGCTCGAACAGCTCCGGGTGCGCCCAGACGTCCGCGCTCTCGCCCGAGACGAAGATCGGCGTATCGCCGACGATGCGCACGCCGCGGCTGTTGGCGTAGTGCCTCAGCGCCGACCACTGCCGGTCGAACGTCCACTGACAGAAACGCCAGACGTGCACCGCGTCGGCGTGAAGGACGCGCGCGGCTCGCAGCGCGGCCTCGTCGCGGTCGGCCAGCCCGTCAGGCCACTCGCGCCAGTCCGCCCCCCCATGCGCGTCGGCCAGCGCCATGAACAGCGCGTAGTCGTCGAGCCAGTCCGCCTGCGCGTGACAGTACGCATCGAAGGCCTCGCGTGCCGCGGCGTCCGCTCCCGAGGCGAAGCGCCGCGCTGCGGTGCGGAGACGCGCGATCCGGTAGGGCACCACGGCATCGAACGCGATACGCGCATCCGACACCCCCGGCGCAGGCGCGAGCTCGTCCTCCGTCAGCCAGCCCTCGCGGCCCAGCGCATCGAGATCGATGAGCAGCTCGTTGCCGGCGAAGGCCGACCGGCTCATGTACGGCGAGTTGCCGGGACCAATCCCGGTCAGCGGCAGAATCTGCCAGAGCGGCTGCCCGGCCGTCACGAGCCAGTCGACGACGTG
>JBIKWH010000323.1:0-3333 GCA_044356435.1 Vicinamibacterales bacterium | reverse complement strand
TGGGCAATCACTTCTTCGTGCAGACGCAGAAGACGGCGGTGCTGGGCGCGATTCGCGGCGCGCTGACGGCGCTGCGCTGAGGAGCGGGTTAGAGCTGGACCGACGTCGGGTCGTCGATGGCCGGGGGTTCGACGCGGTCGGCCGGCCGCCGGTCCTTCTCGCGGAGCACGGCGAGCCTGGCGCTGATCAGACTCGAGACCATCAGCACCAGAATGCCCAGCACAACCAGACGCTGGGCGCTGGCCAGCCACGTCACGACGGGCGAGGCGGCGACGTCGTCCCGGCCTGAACCGAGCGTTCCGATATCGAAGCTGAGACGCGCCGCATCGACAAGGTCAAACGATGCGGTCAGCGACTGGCCGGCGGCATTGCCGCCGGTGACCAGGTACAGCACGGCAAACACCGCGACCGTCACCAGCCACGCCAGCATGAGCATCCGCATGCCGGGGGTGCGGGCGTGCGCCGCAATCGGGTCGTTGGCGAGGGGCGACACCGCGGTGGCCGGCGTGGGCAGCGCCGTCCGGCGGAGCGTCGCGGCCACCCGCTGTTCTGTTTCGTTGATGTAGCGCTTGCCGGGTGCGGCGACGAGCAGGAACAGGCCCGTGATGACGGGCGAGACCAGCAGGGAGAGCACAAAGAAGCCCCAGAAGCCGATGACCCGCTTGCGGCCGAACCAGCCAATCGCCGCGCTGGCGGCGATCCACAGAATGATGAGGGTCATTGAGATCCGTGGAAGGAAGGACTGTGCGGCGCACGAAGCGCCCCGGTCACCCGGCGCGTTCCGTGCGCGATCTGAACTTGCGTCCTACGAAGCCGACGCGGTCTGCTTGCGCGCTGACGGCGGCTTGAAGTCGTCCGCCAGGCTGCGCGCATCGGCCGCAACCTGATCCTTCACGGCTTCGGCGCTGAAGTTCAGCAGCGTGCCGCCCGACGCGAAGTGCTTCGCGAACACGCGGCCGATCGCCACAGTCGAGCCGTAGTTGAACGCGGGCATCGTCGCCACGCCCGCAATCGTGCCGACCACCGGAATGGACTTGATCAGGGAGCCGATGCCACCGTAGCCAATCTTGGCCGGCAGCAGGGAGCCCGCGAGCGCGCCCAGCAGTGCCTTGCCCATCTCGGCCTTGAACGGCACTTCATAGATCTTCGCGATGTCGCTCAGCATCTTGATCTGGACGCCCGTGACAGCCGCGAGGTCGGCAACCGGAACCGGGATGACGCCCGCCGCAGCGGCCCATTTGCCGTAGTACTTCAGGCTCTGTTCAGCCTGCTCCTGCTTGGAGAGAGTTTCCACTTCAGCCATTTGTCTCCTCTCTGCTTTCGTTCTGTTGCCCGACGGTTGGTTGATGACGTGCCCGTGGTCGCGATATCCGCCCGCATAGGGCGCAGCGGATGTCACTGATGACAAGGCGCATTATGACCTATTTCCGTAACGCTCGCGCTGTCATTGCCCGGGTCCGCTGGGAGTATTCAGGATCAACGGCAGGCCATCCTTGCCTCCGACGATCACCATTTTGGCATTGGTGGACTTGGAGAGCTCAAGAGTCGCTTCAACGCCCTTCCACTGCAGCAGTTGTGGCGTGATGCTGCTCGCCACCTTCTTCTGGAAGGCGACGATGCCGTCCGCCTCGATGTCCTTCCGTTGGGCTTCCCGGCGTTCCTTGGCGATGCGGTACTCGTACTCGAGCGCTTCCTGTTCCTGGTTCAGCTTCCGCTGAATCGCCTGCTGGACCATCTCGGGCAGACCGAGCCGGCGGATCAGGACGTCGTCGATGGCCACGTATCGCTCGCGCGCCTGATTGGCCGCGCGCTGCGCGATCTGACGCTGAGTGTCATCGGTGCGCAGGGTATAGAGCTGCTCCGGCCGGTAGCGCCCGATCACCTCTCTGACGGCTGTCACGACCTCCGGAAACACGATCCGCTCGGCGTACTCCGGACCGACTTCCTTGTGGAGCTGCGGCACCGTCTTCGATTCCGGGTGATAACGGACCGTGACCTCCACCATGATCTCGAGGCCGTCCGTCGACAGCACCGGGACGGAGTAGTCCGTCGCCTGGATGCGGAGGTCGTAGATGAACAACTGATCCCACGGGAAGATCAGGTGCGTGCCTTCCTTGTAGATCAGATCGATCTGCGTGCCGGACAGGCGCTTCCACAGCACGGCTTCCTGACCCGATCGCACCGTGTAAACGATGCGATGCCAGAACACGACGAACGTGAGCATCACGAGCAGCGTGGTGATGGTGATGCCGAAGCCGTGCCGGCGTATCCAGGCGCGTGGCCCCTTCGCCTGAAACTCCGGCTGCGGCTCGTCGAACATGGTGTCCATCGTGCGTGCTCCCCTGAAATCAGCGAACCGGGGCGGTGACGGGTGGCCGGGCGCCCTGCGCGGGCGGCGCGGCCGACGGCGGGACGGGTGCAGCGGGGCGCGAGGCCGGCACGGTGGCACTGGCCACCGTCCGCGTCGGATTGTAGGCGGAGTACATCCCCAGGCCCGGGCGGCCTCCCGGTGACCAGGGGCAGCGGATATCTTCGGTCGTGAAGCCGGTCGCGCTGGGTGGGCTGTCCGGGGTCGACGCGATGGCCGCCGTGCCGCCGGTCGGATTGTCCGGACGGAGCGGGAAAACGGCGTACTCGGGCGTGCACGACATCTCGAGCAGTTGGCCCTGAATCGTGATGTAGTTGCGCAGCCGGATCGTCATCGCCGTGCTTTGCGTGCCCCCGGCCGTCGCGATCCGCGCGGTGCCTTCCCGCGGCATGCCTGGACCCTGCGGCGCGGCGGACCGGCCGGCCGTCTGTGTGCCCAGCTTGGTCGTCCGCGCCTCGAGGGCCACTGCGTCAATCACGTAGACGTCCGAGTCCAGATCGCCCGCCCAGTCAAACGGCACGCGCGCGGTCTGGCGAGGTTCGAGCGTCAGTTGTCCGGTTTCCGCGCCGTGGAGGGACGCCCGTAACGTGATGGCGTGGTCCGGATCGGAGTTCTCCATCAACATGCAGCCGCACCGGTTCTCGAGCGGCGCGGCGGCCTCGATGACGCTGCTGAAGTTCACGCCAGGCGGGGACGCGGCGCCCTCCTGCCCCTGGACGGCCGTGGCACCGAACACACGATTCATCGCGAGCGGGCCGAACTGACAACTGGAGTCGTCGCAGGCCACCTGCACGAGCTGGTTGTACTCGACAGCCACGTCGCGCAGGCGGAGTCCGCCGGTGCTGCTCGTGTCCTTCCCTTCGACGCCGTCCTTGACCGCGGTCTTGAACGCGACCAGTTCGTAGAAGTCGGAATTGGCGGGCCCGGCCCAGTCGAACATGACTCGCCGACGGTCCCCCGGCTGC
>JBIKWH010000322.1:0-3335 GCA_044356435.1 Vicinamibacterales bacterium | reverse complement strand
ACCTGGTTCAGGATGCCGGGTCCGATCTGGAAGTCCACGGTCGTCTCCGGAGCGCGTACCGCCGACAGCCCGTTGTTGCAGCCACAGGAGCGCTGAAGCGTGAAGATCCCCGTCACCTTCTGGTTCGGCGTCGCCTGCCACGCGACGCGCGACGTGGAATCCTTCACCCAGGCCTCGGCGAAGCCGGGTCTCGACCTGTCGGCCTGATAGAAGCGCGTCCCCTGCAACTCGGCCCGGTTATAGAAGATGCCCGCCAGTTCTTCCTGATTGCCCCACGCGCGGAACGACGTGTTGAACCAGACCTTGTCCTTCTTGATCGGACCGCCGATGGAGCCTCCCCACGAGTACACGAACTTCGTCTGGTTCGAGGACGTCAGCCCGCGGGCGCGCAACGCGTCGGACAAGTTGCTGCCCTGGAGGTCGCGTCCCGTGTAGTCGCCGTCGAGGAGCCCGCGGAAGCTGTTGCCGCCTTCCCGGAGAATGATGTTGGCGGACACGCCACCGGTCTCGGTCTCGGCTGACTGACCGCCTGTCTCGAGCACGGTCTCTTCGACGGCAAGCTGGTTCATGTGGAACCGCCGGTTGGTGCCGTCGCCAGAGAGCGTCTGGGCCTTCATGCCTTCGATGTTGAATACGCCGTCCGCGCGGCTGCCGTGGATGGCCGGGGCGGAGGTGCCCTCGCCGTTGTTGCCGCCGACGTCGCGCTGGCCGTTCGGCCCGGAGAAGCCGCCGCCACCGGTCGCACCGAGCGTCAGCGCCACCATGCCCATGAAGTTGCGGGAGGTCGGCACGTTCGCCATGACCTGCGCGGTGATGACGTTCTGACTGCGGACGTTCTGCACGTCCACGATGGGCGCCGCGCCTGACACGGTGATCGTTTCCTCCATCGAGCCGACCGCCATGGCGGGGCTGATGTTGGCCGTGAAGCCGGCGCTCAGTTCGATGCCGTCACGCTTGAAGGTGTTGAAGCCGGCGAGTGTGAACGTCACGGAGTACATGCCGGGCCGCAGGTCGGTGATCTTGTAGTTGCCCTGGTCGTCGCTGACAACGGACCGGACCTTCTCGATGAGCGCGGGGCTGGCGGCCTCAACGGTGACACCGGGCAACACGGCCCCTGTGGTGTCCTTCACCACTCCGGCAATCGCACCGCTGGTCGTGCTCTGCGCAGAGACCGAACCGGAGACGATCGCCAGCAGGCCGCAGAACATGGCGGCAATACGCACAAACCTTCTCATTCACTCCTCCAGACAGACAACACGTTGACGCAAGGCGCGCGATGATCCGTCAACCTCTTAACGGATGCAAGAGGTATCTGTAACGAACCTGCCGAGCGCGGTCAGATCTCCGCGCGCGCCACGTCGACCGGATGGCCCCAGACGTGGGCGATGACCGGGGCCACGACGGCGGGATCTCCCGTTGTCAGGAATATCTCGTCACCACGCGTCTGTCCGGCGGTCAGACCCGCCTGATCGAGCCGGCGGGCCAGCTCCCGGGCCACGGCCGCGGCCGGGTCGATGATGGTGACCCCCGGCCCCGCCACCTCGCGGATCACCGGCTCCAGAAACGGGAAGTGGGTGCAGCCCAGCACGAGCACGTCGACGCCGGCCTCGCACAGCGGCGCCACGTAGCTGGTCACGAGGCGGCGCGTCTCCGGCCCGTCGAAGTCGCCGGCCTCCACACGCTCCACCAGGCCGGGGCAGGCCTCTTCGAGCACGTCCACGCCAGACGCATGCGTGGTGACGAGCCCTTTGAACCGATCACTGGCCAGGGTCCGGCTCGTGGCGAGCACGCCGATGCGGCCGGTGTACGTCCGCAGGGCCGCCGGCTTCACGGCGGGCTCGATGGCGACAACCGGCAGCGAGAGACGC
Organism: Vicinamibacterales bacterium; assembly: GCA_044356435.1. Taxonomy (GTDB): domain Bacteria; phylum Acidobacteriota; class Vicinamibacteria; order Vicinamibacterales; family UBA2999; genus CANKJK01. Next base: position 1,467 of record JBIKWH010000322.1, on the reverse strand, counting down.
TGCCGCAAGCCATCCACGGCGATGCCGGTGGCGGTATTGCAGGCGACGACAATCGCCTTCGCACCTCGGGCCACGAGAAAGTCGGCGATGGCGCTGACACGCCGGTCGATGAACGCCGCGTCGCGGTCGCCGTACGGGGCGTGGGCGGAGTCCGCCACGTAGAGGACGTGCTCACCGGGCAGTTGCCGCCGGATCTCGCGGAGGACGGAGAGTCCACCGACGCCCGAGTCGAGGACGCCAATGGTCATGGACCGCTAGCCGATGGCCATCACGTCGAACTGCTCGTGGTGCAGGAAGGAATCGGGCCTGACCGTGACGTCGCGACCCACCGCCTGACGGATTTCCTTCATCACGACGCGCTCTTCGTCGCGGAGCGCCCGCGCGATGTCGGGATTCACGCGCAGGACCAGGCTCTGCCCTTCCAGATCCCCGCCGATCTTCCGCACCTCGGTGAGGATGTCGTAGCAGATCGTCGTGCTCGACTTGATGACCGCGGCGCCCGCGCAGTAGGGGCACGGGTCCGTGAGCACGCGCTCGAGGCTCTGCTTCACGCGCTTCCGCGTGATGATCACGAGTCCGAAGTCCGAGACCTGCAGCGCCTTCGACGGCGACCGGTCGCGGCGCAGCTCCTGCTCGACGATCTGGAAGACCTTCTGGCGGTTCTTCTTCTCGTCCATGTCGATGAAGTCACAGACGACGATGCCGCCGAGATCCCGCAGCCGGATCTGCCGCACGATCTCCTTGGCGGCTTCGAGGTTGGTCTTGAGAATCGTGTCCTCGAGCCGGCCGGTGGTCTTCTTGCCGACATAGCGGCCGGTATTCACGTCGATGGCGACCAGCGCCTCCGTCTGGTTGATGACGATCGAGCCGCCGGACTTCAACCACACCTTGCTGCGCAGCGCCTTGTCGATCTCGCTCTGGACGCCGTACTCCTCGAAGATGGGAAAGTCCTTCTCGTACAGCTTCACGCGCGGCGCGAGCGCCGGCATGATGCGCTCCACCAGCTCCACGATGCGGCGGTGCTCCGAGGGGTCATCGATGTGAATGGCCGAGTAGTCCTCGGTCAGCAGGTCGCGCAGCAGCTTGGCGACGAGGCTCTGCTCGCGATAGACGACGGCCGGAGCGCGGGAGGAGTCCGACTTCTCCTTGATGCCCGTCCACGTCTGGTGGAAGTACATCAGGTCCGCGACGATGTCCTCTTTGGGTTTGCCGCCGGCGGCGGTGCGGATGATCAGACCGCCCTGGAACCCGTGCTGCTCGCGGAACTCGCGGACGATGCCGCGCAGCCGGCTCCGCTCCTCGCGGCTCTCGATCTTGCGCGAGACGCCGACGTGGTTGACGGTCGGCATGAAGACGAGGAAGCGGCCGGGCATCGTCGCGTGCGACGTGAGGCGCGCGCCCTTCGTGCCGAGCGGCTCCTTGGCCACCTGCACGATGATGTCCTGGCCCTCCTTGACGAGGTCCTCG
>JBIKWH010000321.1:0-3340 GCA_044356435.1 Vicinamibacterales bacterium | reverse complement strand
AAAGAACGAGACGACAGTCTGGGCCTTCGGCTCCTTGCCCTTCCGGACAACCTCCTTGCGGACCTCCGACGGGAACTTCAGCCCCGTGTCGGTGATGGAGCCTGAGGCCGCGCCCCGGGACGGCAACGAGGCGATGTAGCGCGTCACCAGCGGCGTGATGGCCTCGACCGTAAACGCGCCGCCGAACAGGAACGTGAAGTCCGCGGCGTTCGCGAACCGTGCCGTGTAGTAGCGACGCATGACGGCCGGATCGAGCGACGGCAGGTCCTCGGTCGTCAGCGGCTTCGCGGTGTAGTGACCGAGCGTGTTGACCTCCTGCAGCTTCTCGCCGAACGCCGCGCCGGGGTTCTGCGCGCGGTTGGCGAGCGCCGCCTGGAGGCGCGTCTTGAGGAGATTGAACCCCTCGTCCGTGAACGCGGGCGCCGTGAACTGCAGGTGCAGCAACTGAAACGCCGTCTCGAGGTCCTTCGGTGCGGCCGCGCCTGTCATGCCGTGCGTGTTCGGGGAAATGTACGCGGAAGCCTCGGCCGTCTTACCGGCCAGCAGCTTCTCGAGCTCGACGGGCGTGAAGCCGCCGACGCCGGAGAGGTCCACCAGATTCGTCGCGAGGTCGGCGCTCCGGTATTCGGCCGGCGAGGCCAGTGAGAGTCCGCCCTTCGCGTACGACGAGAACACGACCTGATCCGCCTTGAAGTCCGTCGGCTTCAGCCAGACCTGCGCCCCGTTCGAGAGCGTCAGCACGGTCATGCCCAGCTCCGGAATGGTCTTCGTGGCAGTGACACTGCCGGGCGCCGGCTTGGCCGCCATCAGCTCACGCCCGTCACTCGCGTCGGCCCATGCCGTGAGTTCCCGCGTGCCGACGTCCGCGATCGCCTTCGCCAGCTCCACCTGTGTGGGAACCGCCAGGCCGGCCTTCTGCGGCGTCACCGCGAGCACCACGCGATTCGCACCGCCGAGCAGCTTCCGCGCGACCGCGGCCGTTTCCGCCGCCGTGATCTGCGGTACGAACCGGCGTGCCATCTCGGTTTCGCGTTCGATGCCCGGGACGGACTCGCCTTCGAGAAAGTGCCGGACGAGTTCCGACGCGAGGCCGCCGCTCTCCGTGGTCTGCCGCTCGTTGAACATCCGCTCGTACGAGGCGAGCAGCCCCTTCCTGGCCCGGTCGAGCTCCGCCTCGCCGAAGCCAAAGCGGCTGGCGCGGGCGGCTTCCTCCGTGACCGCTGTCAGCGCGCGCGGCAGCGCGCCGTCCTTCGCCGTCGCCATCAGCACCGACGCCATCGTGGCGCGGCTCATGTGGCTCTTGCCCGCGTTGGCGCCGAGGAACGGCGCGTCAGGCTTCCGGGCGATTTCAGCCAGGCGGGCGTTCAGCATCTGGAACGTCAGGTTCTCGACGAGCGACCGGCGGTAGTCGCCGACACGGTCCTGCCGCTCCTGCGGTCCCTTCTCGAAGATCGTGATCGTCGACTGCGGCGCTTCGGCGTCCGCGACGACGCTGTACCGGGGCCGCGCGTGCGGCGGAATCGGATACACGCGGGCGGGCGGCGGCACGCCGGGCTTCTTCATGCGTCCGAACACGGCGACGATCTGCCGTTCCAGTGCCGCCACGTCGACATCACCGACCACGATGAGCGCCATGCGGTCGGCGCGGTACCACTTCTCGTAGAACGCGCGCAGGCTCGCGGCCGACGCCGCCTGGAGGCTCGCCGTGGTGCCGATCGGGTCGCGCAGGGCGTACTTCGACGTGCCGTAGATGACCGGCGCCTGCTGCTCGCGGACGCGCGTGCCCACGCCGCGCCGCTGGCGCCACTCCTCGATGACGACACCCCGCTCGCGATCGACCTCCTCCTGCGAGAGCGTCATGCCGGCCGCGAAGTCCCACATGGCGTCGAGACCGCGGTCGAGCAGGCCCGTCTTGTCCGTCGGCGTCTCCAGCATGTAGACGGTCTCGTCATAGCTGGTATAGGCGTTCAGATCCGCGCCGAAGCTCGACCCGATCGACTCGAGGTACTTCACGAGCTCACCCGGCTTGAAGTGCGCGCCGCCGTTGAAGCCCATGTGCTCGAGGAAGTGGGCGTAGCCGCGCTGCGTATTCGATTCGTCGATGCTCCCGGCCTGGACGGCCAGACGCATCGAGGCACGCTTCGCGGGCCGCCCGTTCGCGCGGATGAAGTAGGTGAAGCCGTTCGGGAGCGTCCCGGTGCGGATCGAGGCGTCGATCGGCAGCTTGGCGGCGAGGTCCGCGGCGCTGGGTTGGCCCGCAGCTGCGCTGCGCTGCCCCGCCGCCGACGGCTCCGGTGCCGCGAGCACGACGGCAACGGCCAGCGCCGCCATCCGTGCCACCCTCCGACCGGCGCGCCGGCTCCGGTATGCTGCCCCGATGCGTGTTCCGATTTCGCGAATCGATCCCACCGTGTCACTCCCTGCCTATGGCACTGACGAAGCCGCCGGGTTCGACCTGGCCGCCTCGGCCGACGTCATCATCCCGCCCCACGCGATTGCGCTGGTTCCGACCGGCCTCGTCATCGGCGTGCCGGCCGGTCACTTCCTCGCCATCTTCGCCCGCAGCAGCACGCCGCTCAAGCGTGGCCTGATGGTGGCCAACGGCGTCGGTGTCGTGGACCCAGACTACTGCGGACCGGCCGACGAGATCCGGATCCAGTTGCTCAACATCACCGACCAGCCGGTACAGGTGGCCAGAGGCGACCGCCTGGCCCAGGGCATCATCCTGCCCGCGCCGCGCGTGACGTGGGACGAGGTCCCGGTGATCCGCGACGGCTCCCGGGGCGGCTTCGGCTCCACCGGCGCCTGAGCCCCTAGACGCCCCAGACGCGACGCCGGCCGTGAGCACCCGCCGCATCCTGCACCTCGACATGGACGCCTTCTACGCGTCGGTCGAGCAGCGCGACGACCCCTCGCTCAAGGGCAAGCCGGTGGCGGTCGGCGGCGATGCCAGCCGCCGTGGCGTCGTGGCGGCCGCCAGCTACGAGGCCCGGGTGTTCGGCGTCCGCTCGGCCATGTCGATGGCCCGCGCGCAGCGCCTGTGCCCGTCCCTCGTGATCGTCCGGCCCGATATCGCGCGCTACAAAGCCGCGTCCGACACGATCTTCGGGCTCTACCGTGCGGTCACGCCGCTGGTGGAACCGCTCTCGCTGGACGAGGCCTATCTCGACGTCACGGAGAACGCGTGGCAGGAACCACTCGGCGTGACCGTGGCGAAGCGGCTGAAGGCGCAGATTCTGGAGACGACCGGGCTGACGGCCTCGGCCGGCGTGGCGCCGAACAAGTTCCTCGCGAAGATCGCTTCCGGCTGGAAGAAGCCGGATGGCCTCACCGTGATCGC
>JBIKWH010000480.1:0-3340 GCA_044356435.1 Vicinamibacterales bacterium | reverse complement strand
CAATCGGACAAGGGCAGTCGTGGGCAGAGGCATGGACCAGCATTCGAAGAATGGGGGTTCAAACAATCAACGAAGGCAGGGTTGGAAGCGTCAGCCTCGAGCAAACCACAAGCGAATGGGTAAAGGGGGGTATGGATGGGGGATCCGAAGGATTCATCATTCATAAAGGTAGACCGGAGGGATGGACACACTTCATCAATCAATGGAGTGGGATAGGGATACGCAGTATTGATAATAAGGAGGGAGAGGAGAGGATGGGTACAGTAATACCTATATTGGCGAAGTCCGTCATGGCACTGCCATCCTGCCCGGCTTGTCGCCGGCAAAGCTGACATCGTGGACGCCCCTCCGGCTTTGGTTGCTGGTCTGTTGATTCTCATGCTTAGCTTGCGGTTGATGCGCGACGTTTCGATCCGACGCCGCGCGTATGGGTTCATGGCATAAAGCCACGGCTATCAATTGATGGGGTGCATCCTGGTTCAAATTGTAACCCTTGGGCACAAAGGGGGGGGCGTTAGACGACCCGGACAAGGAGGAGCGCACCGACGTACTTCTTGTCGCCTGACAGGAATTGCACGAACGGCATGTTGTCGAGTCCCTGAACGGCCCAGATGACCCTCTTGAACTCGTTCTCCAGGCAGCGCTGGAGGCCTTTATTCCCGGTATCCTTGGCGTGGCAGATGTCGCCACATTCGACTGCTTCGAGGTCGACCCCAGCTTCGGCAAGCACTCGGGGCAAGTAGTTGATGATTTCTGGCGGCAATTGCCTGGCATATTCCACCAAGCGATCACGACGACGGGTGGAGGCAGCTGACAGCAGGAAGTTCTCACGCTCGTCGCCTTCAAGGGTGAGCGCGTCAGCCAGACGGGTGGCGACTTCTGCACCGACTGCACGATCTCCGTGCTCGAAGGCCGAGATCAGCGAGTCGGCGACACCACTGGACGCCTTGATGTCGCCTTGGCTGAGGTTTTGTTGTTTGCGCAGGCGCTTCAGGCGCTGGCCGAAGTTCCTGCGGCATTCGTCAATGGACGTACTGGAATTGGACATGGTTGTTGCGTTGTTGGCCTACCAAGCAAAATACCCGTGCTTGGAATCCGGGGATGGGGACGACAGCAGACGGCTGCCGGGAACGATACGAGAGAAGAACTACAGGAAGAACAGAACAGGACTAAAACAAGAAATAGAGTATGAGCAATTTACCACACCCACATAACTTGTCAAGCTATGACGCTATCAAAGTGGTAAAGCCTGGTATCTGGAAGCAGATATTCGGGGGAGTATTTGCGGTGCTGGTTGGTAATCATTCCCCATCTGTCGGCGGGCTCTCCAAGGATTCCACCACTGCTCCCCGAGGCGTCTCCTATCTAATACTATACTACAGCCATGTTGTGTGCCCTGCCTTGCCTGACTGAAAGGGTTGTCCTTGGGTGGGGTTGAGCCTGATGGATGTGAAGGATATTCGCCAGTCGATGCAGAGTATTTATCGCGGGACGGCCATGTCGCCTGCGGCTGGATGGTGATCGTGGGCTGGATACGCCAGTGGCAACCTGCCTTTGCCTTCCGGTAAACCCTCGGCTCCTTGAATCCAAGCCTTACCCTTGATGAATGCGTATCCGAATAGATTTACTGCACGAATATCCTGCCGATTTCTTTTCGCCTCTTTGTTTTCGGAGCTTTGCATACCATGCATGGGTATTGAGACAGCTGGAATGTCGAGTAAAGCCCATCGGATATTCGGGAATAGAAATACTCCAAGAATACTCGGCCAACACAGCACAGGCTTCAACAAGGGCAGGCTCGACAAGGAGGCAGGCAGGTTTATCCGCATCGCCCGGCGGAGTATCCGACTGAATATCCCCAACAATATCCTGCCACCGATGAGTCAATGACGTCAGCAGCATGGAAGGCAGGCACCAGAGGAATGACGACCGGCAGAAAACCGTCTCCATGAAGGCAGCTGCCAGGCCAAGGGATAAAGGCAGACGAAAGGCACAGGCAGGATAAACCCAACTACCTCATGACCGGTTTACTCGATCCACGGACATTGTTGGGTACTGCGTTGAGGAAAGGGGGCACCAGCCACAGGCAGGTTGGAAGAGGGAGGGCAATACGGTCGCTGGTACGAAGTATGGGCGAGAATATCGATAAACCTGCCTGATCGATCAGGAACGCTTGAGGGGGCAGGAAGGGGAGAATGAGGCTGGGAACGGTTGCGACGCCTCTACGGGGCTCCTGGACGCTTTACCGGGCCTCTGGCTACGAGGCCGAAGGCAGGGGTAGGAGGAAAGGGCATTGCCGCTGCGGATGTCGTCGGGCACGCCGGCGTTTGCCGGTGTCGTGATCGGCGGGTCGCACGGGCAGTTGTCGTCAATCCAGGCCGCCCCCCCGGAAGTACGAGTATCCGGTGGGAGTATTTTTCTGGCGCCGCTCCAGGATTCGATATGGGGCGTTCAACGAGCGTGTCCGGTATCCGGACATGGGGGAAAGTGCGGGTCTACGAGTATTTCCTGTCCTGGAAATGGGGAATTTCCGTGCAAGTTGTTGGGAATCAGGCGTCGGGGTGCGGATATTTCGTGGAATTCGCGGGCGTACCCGCTCAACGGCCGCCCGTCCAGATCCAATCCCGACCGCCCCCTCCGCGGCTGCCGCCGCCCTGCCGTGGCAGCACCCGGCGGCCACCCCCCGACGTCTCAGGTCTCAACAGCGGCAGGTGATACCTCGGGTGCGGGTCGGTACCACATCTTCGTGGAAGGATCGTATTTCACTTCGCCGTTCTCCTCCAGTTGTGCCTTCCGACGGTAGAAGGTCGCTCGTGAAACCCCGCCAACCTCAGCCGCTGATTGCCAGGCGGTAGTGGTCAAGGGGCAGGTCCGCAACAGCGAGAGGAGGAAGTCGCTGACTTCGTGCTGGTTCTGCTTCTTGTCGTCGTTCAGGTCTGCGGGATCGAGATCAGGGCGGACCATCATCATGGGCCAATCCCATTCCACAACGAAGGGCTTGGGGCTTGCCATGTTGCGTTGGGTGACCTCGACCGCGAAGCATCCATCCATGGCATGGTCGGTCAGCGTGATGATCGTGTCGGCGTCCCGAGCAAAGACCCCGCTTCCGCCCAGTCGATCCATTGCCTTCTTCCGGGATTGGTTTCCCTTGTTGAAGTGGTGGGCGTAGACGACGGCGGCACCGGACTTCGCCATCAGTCGTTCGATGTCGTGGCAGAGCATGCCTACGCCTCGGGTGGAGCTTTCCGACCGACCTACCATCAATTTGTAAATCGGGTCGATGATCAGCATGGAATAGCCGGAGTTCCGGATTCGGTCGGCGAGCGCGGCAAGGAAGTCC
>JBIKWH010000320.1:0-3341 GCA_044356435.1 Vicinamibacterales bacterium | reverse complement strand
GCGCGGCGGCGTGGGCCCGCGCGGCCGCACGCGACTCTTCTTCACCGGCCGGTGCGATCCGGCGACCGAGCAGGTTGCCACCGACCCAGATCAGCAGGGCACTGGCGGCGGACACCCCCAGCCGCCACCCAATCGCGCGCCAGGGCATCGCGACGCGCGGCGCATCTCCACGGCTGGGCACGGGACCAGAATACGGGATGAGCGATACTAGTCGGGCATGGTCGCTGTTCGCCCGCTCCTGAAGCGAGGCATGCTCGTCGCCGCGGCGAACTGGCAAGTCACCGCGATTCAATCGGCGGCCGACTCCATCTTCAAATTGCTCATCGCCGTCCCGACTGTCGGGGGCGCGGTTTTCCTGGCGCTGATGATCGGCGCCGAGCCCGAGGGCCTGCTCTCGATGGATGCGCGCGACCTGCTGACGACCATCGTCGGGGCGCTGCTCTCGCAGCCGCTCGTGCTCGCGGCTTTCGGCCTGTCGCTCGCGGTCGTGATGGGCGGTGGGTCGGCGTTCATGTTCCTGGTCAAGGGGGGCACGATCGCCACGCTCGTCGAGAGCGAGCGTCTGCCGGTTCCGGTGCCAGAGCACGACGACCCGCACGACCCGCTCGCGCACATGGCCGCGGCGGCGACCTTCGGCGTCGACAGTTTCTTTACCGACTGCCGCCGCTTCTTTCCGCGGTACACGCGCCTCGGGCTGCTGCTTGTCGCGGTCTACGTGATATCGGCCAGTCTCTTCCTGGCCGCGGGCGTGGCGATCGCGGGCGCGGGCGGCCTGACCGCGGGCGCGGTACTCTCGGCCGGGTTCGTCGTCTGGATCACCGTCATCAACCTGATCTATCTGCTCGCGCAGATCGTGATCGTCGCCGAGGACCGCCAGGTACTCGACGCCCTGCAGCAGATTGTGCGGGCCGGACGCACGGAGTGGCGCAGCGTCATGTCGATCTTCGTGGTCGTACTGGGCTTCGTCGCGGTGGGCACGGTGGTGTCGATCGTCGCGATGGGCGCGCTCGGCCTCATCGGCTTCGTGCCGCTCTTCGGGCTGACCGTGCTGCCGCTGCAGGTGGCGGCGTGGCTCTTCCGCGCGCTGGTGTTTCAGTTCATCGAGCTGAGCGCCGTCGGCGCCTACGCCACCTGCTTCAGGGCCGCGCGGGAGTCGGCGGCACCGGCGAACGCTCCACTGCCGGCTCCGGCACCAGCCGACGTCCCGGCAGCACCGTAAGCGGCGCGCTGCGCGGCTCGCGGAACATCATGCGCTCGGGCCGGTATCCGTTCAGCGCGCCGGCGCGTGTAGCGACCACAAGCGCCACGCGATACGGCTCGACACCGGGTGCCAGAGCCGGAGCGCCGGCCAGTTCGGCGGCCGGCAGCACCACACCTGCCGCCGCGCCGGTCTTCCGCGCGAATCCTTCGACACGCGGCGCGATACCGGAGACGACGACCAGGTTGGTCAGCAGCAGCGGCGCGCCGGACGGGCGCGTGCTCAGCGTGGCCTTCCACCGCTGGTTCCCGCTCGCGGCGTCCAGCGCCCGCACGAGGTTGTCGAGCGTCGTCACGAACACGCGGTCGCCATCCGCCCGGACACCCACCACGTCGCCACCGGTGCGCCACTGCCACCTGGTTGATCCGTCGGCCACGGCGAGCGCGCGGAACTCCCGTGCGTCCGTCCCGACAAAGACGCGGTCGCCGTTCATGGCGAGCGCGCCGGGCCGGCCGGGCACCGTGCGTCGCCACGTGAGTCCACCGCCGGGCAGCGCGATGACGCTCACCGCGCCGGTGTCGTCCGCGACGGCGACGTGTCCGGAGGCGACGGCGGGCGGGATGCGTGACGCGCCCGGAAGGTCGACGCGCCAGCGCCCGGCGCCGCTGCCGAGATCCCAGGCCAGCACGCGATCGGCGACGGCGACGAGCACGAGCCCGTCCGCCACGGCCAGCCAGGCGGGTGGTGCATCGAGTGCGCCGGTCCAGCGCGTCTGTCCAGTAGCGGCGTCCCACGCCGTCACGTGCCGGGGCCCGGCCGTCACGACCGCGTCACCCGCGGTGACGGGCGCCAGGGAGACGTCGGCGGTGACCGTCCAGAGCAACGCGCCGGAGTCGCGGTCCGCGGCCGCCAGGGTCCCGTCGGTCAGGGGCACGTACACGCGGCCGCTGTCGATCGCGGGGCCGGCAGCGGGAGGCGCCGGCAGAGGCGTCGTCCAGGCGGGTTCGAGCGGGAAGAGCGGGGCCGGGGCCTCAATCCTGAGGCGCTCACGCGCCGAGCGCGGATTCTGACCGGCCGCGACGTCTGCGCCGAGGACGGCGGCAACGGCCGCGAAGACGAGCAGCACACAAGATGTTGGTGTGCCTGAGGTCCGAACCACGCCATATAATAGCCCCGCGGATGCACGCCGACCGGCGTGCGCTGCCTTCGCGGTCACCAATCCCAGTGCATCAGACCATCCTCGTCCTCGACTTCGGATCGCAGTACACCCAGCTCATCGGGCGCCGCCTCCGCGAACTGTCCGTTTACTGCGAGATCGTGCCGTTCAGCACGCCGCTCGAGAAGCTGAAGGCCAGGAACCCGGTCGGCCTCATCCTCTCCGGCGGCCCGAAGAGCGTCTCCGAGGAGGGTGCGCCACGGGTGGACGCCGCGCTCTTCGACCTCGGGATCCCCGTGCTGGGCATCTGCTACGGCATGCAACTGATGACGGCCGTCCTCGGCGGGCAGGTCGCCAGCTCGAACCGGCGCGAGTTCGGCCATGCGGACGTCGACGTCGCGGCCGGCGGCACGGTGCCGGCGCTTTTCTGTGACGTGCCCGCGCGGCTGCGCGTCTGGGCCAGCCACGGCGACTCGGTCGCCTCGGCGCCGCCCGGCTTTGCCGTCGCCGCCACGAGCAACAGCGTCCCCGTCGCGGCGATGGAGCACACGGCGCGGCGGCTCTACGGGCTCCTGTTCCATCCGGAAGTCGTGCACACGGAGCACGGCAGCGACCTGCTGAAGAACTTCGCCTACGGGGTCTGCGGCTGCACGGGCGACTGGACCACCCGGTCGTTCATCGACGAAGCCACCGAGCGCATCCGGGCCCAGGTGGGCGACGGGCGGGTGGTCTGCGGACTCTCGGGCGGCGTGGACTCCACCGTCGCGGCGCTGCTGATCCACCGCGCGATCGGCGATCGGCTGACCTGCATCTTCGTGGACAACGGACTCCTGCGGCATGAAGAGGCGCAGCAGATCAACACGCGGTTCCGCGAGAAGATGCACCTCCCGCTCGAGTTCGTGGACGCGAGCGACCTGTTTCTCGAACGCCTCGCGGGCGTCACGGACCCGGAGCAGAAGCGGAAGATTATCGGCGGCACGTTCATCG
>JBIKWH010000319.1:0-3342 GCA_044356435.1 Vicinamibacterales bacterium | reverse complement strand
TCAGGTGGGGGCGCTTGAAGACCGGGACTCCCCCACGGCTGCATCGGGACTCCATTGACTTCAGCGCAGCGGTCGCCGGCGGTGACTTCGAGGAGGAGTCCGGCGATGTAGTGCCGACGGCGCTCTCCACCTCGCGCGCCGTCGAGATCCGCAACCAGGTCCGCTGCTGGCTCGTGCGCACGACGAGCGATGTTCACGCCTTGGTGCGGGAACACATCGGCTCGAGCCCGCTCTACAACGGGCAGATCTCCGGCGTGGGTCCGCGGTACTGTCCGTCGCTTGAGGACAAGGTGATGCGCTTCCCCGAGCGGGAACGTCACCAGATCTATCTGGAGCCCGAGGGTGTGGATCGCCCCGAGATCTACATGAGCGGGTTCTCGATGAGTCTTCCTGCCGAGTTACAGGAGCGCATGGTGAAGGCGATGCCTGGTCTCGCGGGAGCCCGGATGCTCAGACCGGCCTACGCGGTCGAGTACGACTTCATTCAGCCGACGGAGCTGCGCTCTACCCTCGAAACACGCGCCGTCTCTGGGCTCTTTCTAGCGGGACAGCTCAACGGAACTTCTGGTTACGAGGAGGCTGCGGCACAGGGACTCGTGGCTGGCTTGAATGCCGCGCGCGCTGTGCTTGGTCTCGAGGCCGCGACGTTCGACCGCACTGAGTCCTACATCGGTGTACTGGTCGACGACCTGGTGACAAAGGGTTGCCTCGAGCCGTACCGGATGTTCACCTCTCGAGCCGAGCATCGGCTACATCTGCGCGTCGACAATGCGGACATGCGCCTGACACCGATGGGCCGCGAATTGGGCCTGGTCGATGACGCCCACTGGGCGCGCTTTCGCGCCAGGGCCGAGCGGTTTAGCCGCAACATTGCGCACCTGGCGAAGACGAAGGTGAAGGTCGACTCCGCGACGGTCACCGCCGATGTTCTCCTCCGCCGTCAGGATGTGACCGTTCTCACCCTTCCGGAGGCGGTGCGTGCTGGCCTCGCCGTCGACCCGGAGCTCGCGGAACTCGATCTCCTCAGTCTGGAGACAACGGTGAAGTACGACGGCTACCTGAAGCAGGAGCGATCTCGAGCGGCGCGCGTGGTCAAAGACGAGCACCGCGCGATTCCGGTGGACATGTGCTTTGACGGGATTCCGGGTCTGTCCCGGGAAGTCCGGCAGCGGTTGGAGGAGGTTCGCCCGGAAACGCTCGGTCAGGCAGGCCGTGTCCCTGGCGTCACTCCCGCGGCCGTCGCGCTCATCGGGGCGCTCATCAGAGCCAGGACGGGCGAGTTGGTCCAGCCATGATTGACCAGCAGTTCACCGCCTGGAGCGATCGGCGCGGGCTCGCGAATCGATTGAATCCGTCCCAGATCAGCCAACTACTGATCTACGTCCGTGTTCTAGCTGAGTGGAACCTGCGGCTCAACCTCACAGGCTTCTCGCTGACGGGTGAGCTCGATACCGCGCTTGACCGCCTCGTTCTTGAGCCAGTCCTGGCTTCGGAGTCTGTCGACAAGAGCGCCCGAAAATTAGTGGATGTGGGGAGCGGCTCAGGATCGCCGGCCATTCCGCTCTTGATTTCAGCGCCCTGGTTGGAGCTCACGATGGTGGAATCCCGGCAGCGGAAGTCCGTGTTTCTTCGTGAAGCTGTCCGCGCGGTCGGCCTGAGGGCGACCGTGGTCACTTCCCGGCTCGAGGACCTGGCCGCCACTGACCGCGTAGAACTGTTCGATGCGGCCTCACTCCGCGGCGTTCGGCTGGACGAGGCGATAGGCGTCGCGCTCGCCAAACTCATCCAGAGCGGGGGTCAACTTCTCTACTTTGACTCCATTGACGGCCCAAGCCCGCGACTCAGCAGTTTCATAAATGAACCACCAGCGGTAACCGACGCCCTACCGGGCTTTCGTCTCAGTCCACTCCGGAGGATCTGATGTGTTCCACGTGGAACACACCGACCGACTCCAGGCCGGCTTTCCGTTTGACTGACGTCAGCTGAGGCCATATTCTTCACCTCCAGCCAACTAGATAAGAAGAGCTATTCGGCCAATGGACCAAAACAAGTCGGCCAAAGTCGTCGCCGTGGCGAATCAGAAGGGTGGCGTCGCCAAGACCACCACGGCCATCAATCTTGCCGCGGCACTCGCCGCGCAGGGACAACACACGCTGCTCGTTGATGTCGACCCGCAGGGCAATCTCACAAGTGGCGTTGGCCAGAAGGGGCAACACGCCACCGGCGGCGGAACCTACGAAGCGCTGACGGCCGAGAACGCCACCGACCCCACGACATTCATCCTGCCAACCGTGTACGACCACCTCTGGCTGATGCCGGCGGACCGGGATCTCACGGGTGCGGAACTGGAGCTCGTGGCGCTGCCCAATCGCGATCGACGGCTCAAGGCGATCCTTGACCCTCTGCGATCACGCTTTGACTACATTTTGCTGGACTGCCCGCCCTCACTCGGCCTGCTGACACTGAATGGCCTGGTCGCGTCGGACACCGTGCTGATCCCGCTCCACTGCGAGTACTTCGCCCTCGAGGGCCTCGCCGAACTGCTTGGCACGCTCAAGCGCGTGAAGGCCGGTCTCAACCCCGCGCTTGACGTCGAAGGCGTGCTGCTCACCATGTACGACGACCGCACGAACCTCGGCCAGCAGGTCGCAAGCGACGTCCGCGGGTTCTTCGGCGACAAGGTGTACCGCACGGTCATTCCACGCAACGTCCGTCTGGCCGAAGCGCCGAGCCACGGCATTCCCGCCGTGACGTACGACCCGAAATCACGCGGGGCTGACGCCTATACGCAGCTCGCGAGCGAGTTCCTGGCGCGGCAACCCGGCTCGGCGTCCGACGCGCCGCCGCCCTCCACCGCAGTTCACTGAGAACGTCATCATGGCCGACCGCAAACCCGCCCTGGGCAAGGGCCTCAGCGCGCTGATTCCCGATGCGCAGCCCCACGTACAACCCGACGCGCCGGTGCCTGCCCGACAGGGCGTGCTCGAACTGGATATCGACCTCCTGAGTCCCAATGACGCGCAGCCCCGCGGCCAGATGGACGACGCACGCCTGGAGGATCTCGCCGCCTCGATCCGAGAAAACGGCATCATCCAGCCGATCGTCGCCCGGAAGGTCGGATCGGCGTACCGCATCATCGCCGGGGAGCGGCGGTGGCGCGCCGCCCAGCGGGCGGGACTGCTCAAGGTCCCCGTCGTCCTCCGGGATCTGGGCGAGGATGCAGACAAGAACAACCTGCAGCTCGCACTGATCGAGAACATCCAGCGCGAGGAGCTGAACTGCATCGACGAGGCGCTGGCCTATCGCCGGCTGGTCGAGGAGTTCCACCTGACGCAGGAGCAG
>JBIKWH010000318.1:0-3387 GCA_044356435.1 Vicinamibacterales bacterium | reverse complement strand
CTCCACACCTACCAGACGCTGTCGAACTTCGCCGGCGCCGACGACGTGCTCGCGCGCCACGGCGTGGGGCGCGGCCACTGGGGACTGCCGTTCGTCCATCTGATCGTCACGCCGTTCTGGATCGCCGCGCCGCTCTGGAAGGTGGTGTTCATCTGGGCGCACGCGGTGGCCGCGGTGACGGCATGCGTGGTGGGGGTGCGCCGGTGGGGCAGCGGCCCGCTGCACGACGCGCTGACGATCTGGGCCGTGCTGAACACCGCGCTCATCGTCTGCGCGGGGCCCTACTGGGGATTCCACAGCTTCGACCGCTACGTGACCTGGGCCTTGCCCGCCTACGCCTGGCTCCTCCGGCCGCTGCTGCCGCCGCCTGGACGGCTCTGGACCGCCGCTGGAGTCGTGTCCGCGATCGTCGGGTGGGTGGGCCTGCAGCGCCACCCGATCTAGGTCCGCGCTGTTCCAGCATCATCGGAACCGAGCGCTCGTCGTCCGGCTCCAGAAGCTCGGCGTGCTCGTTGAGGAGCCGGGCGCAGGCGTTCCATCGCAGGAGCGCATCGTGTGTATGCTGAGCGCCACCTTGAAGGAGGTAACCGATGGCACTGACACAGAACATGGGGACCATTGATCGCGCGGCGCGCGTCGCGCTGGCAATTGTCGTTGGCGTGCTCTACGCTACCGGCACGATTTCGGGAGCCGTGGCTGCCGTACTCGGCGTGCTGGCGGCGGTGTTCGTCCTGACGAGCGTCGTCAGTTTCTGCCCGCTCTACCTGCCGTTCGGTCTGTCGACGCGGAAGTAGCGCGGAGGCGGATCAGGCCCCGGGTACGTCCAGGCCGATCGCGCGCATCAGCGCCAGCGCGTTGCTGCGCGTGACGGGCCCGGGCCGCATGCGGTAGTCGAAGCGGATCGCGTCACCCTCGAACGTGTCCTCGAAATGGACGTTGACCGCGCGCCCGCCCATCTCGTCCACGATGGCCGTGAGTGAGAGGTCGTGCGTCGTGACAAGGCCGATCGCGCCGCGGCCGACCAGCGCCCGCAGCACGCCGGCACCGCCGGCCAGCCGGTCGTGGGAGTTGGTACCGTGCAGCAGTTCGTCGAGCAGGAACAGCAGCGGCGTGCCTCCGGCCGCGAGATCGGAGAGCTGGCGCAGGCGCGTGATCTCCGCGTAGAAGCGCGACCGGCCGTCCTGAATCGAATCCTGCACGCGCAGCGTGGCGCCGAGGGCGAGCGGTGTCAGCGCGAGTGACCCGGCGCACACGGGTGCCCCGGCGAATGCGAGCACGGCGTTGATGCCGACGGCGCGCAGCAGTGTGCTCTTGCCCGACATGTTCGACCCGCTGACGACGAGCAGGGGCGCGTCGCTGCCCAGGCAGACGTCGTTCCTGACCATGCGGGCCGCGGGCAGGAGCGGATGTCCCAGGCCAACGGCGTCGAAGCGCGGCGCGCCCTCCGCCACCACGGGGAAGACATCCTCCGGGTGTTCGTACGCCCGTGTGGCCAGCGACGACAGCGCCTCGACCTCGCCGACGGCACGAAGCCACGCCACAACACGTGCGCCATGGCGGCGGCGCCACCGCTCGACCGCGAAGGCGAGATGCGGCCCCCACAGCAGGAACGCGGCGACGAACGCGAAGATCGCGTTGTGCTGCCAGTCGTGCCGCTCGCTCAGTCGCTGCAGGTGGCGGATGGCGCGCGAGGATCCGCCGTCCGCCGTCACGACTGCCGTCGCCTCCACGAGGCGCGGCGAGCGGACGGTCGTCCTCTCGATGTGGGCCAGCGCGTGCGCGAGCACGTCCAGGTCGCGGACCGGTTGCCCCGAGCCGTGGAGCACAGTGGTGGCGTCCTTGCCCGTCAGTCCGCTGAAGACCGCCACGACCACGACGGCGACGGCGAGCGGCCAGCCGGGTCCTCCGGCGAACCAGAGCGCGGTCGTGCCGACTGACATGAGCGTGATGAGGGCCGCCGCCGGCTGCCAGAGCGCGGAGGCGAATCGGGGCGGCGCGGTGGCCCAGGACGTCAGCGCCTCCGTCATGACGGCCGCGCGGACGTCGGTGCCGGCGAGCGCAATGGCCTCGCGGAAATCGAGCAGGGGCGTCAGTTCACGGACCGCGTCCTGCCGGGCCGAGACTTCCGCGGACGACGCCGGTGCGAGGAGCCAGGCGGCCAGCGTTTCCTCGCCGGCTCGTGTGCGGGCCACGGACAGCAGCTCGAACAGCGACCCTGTGCCGAAGAGATCCAGGTCCTCCGCGTAGGGATGGTCCGCGTTCCGGAATCGGTCACCGGTTTCACCGCTGCCCTGCCAGCGGTGCTCGAGCCGCGCCAGACCGCGCTCGTAGAACGCGATCGCCCGCGTGGCTTCGTCCCGCGCCCTGATGACGCCCGCGTGGCGGCGCGCGAGCGCCAGGAACGCGACCACCGGCACGACCAGCGCGCCGGCGTGCACGGCCGTGGCGGAGAAGCTGAGCCACGCGACGAGCGCGCCGGCGGCGAACACGGCAAGCCGCGCGTACGCGATCCGCTGGTCGGCGGCGTCAAGTCGGGCGAGCGTCGCGCGGCGGGCGGCGAGCCGCCCGGCGTATTCCTCTGAGGCAGGAAGCACGATCCATGGTAGTCCGTCGAATTTACGGCGCGCTCACACTGACGTTGCGCCCGGCCGAGAGAATCGACCTTCCTAGGTCCAGACCTTGGCCGCCTTACGGGTCGCCCTCTTCACCGATTCATTTCACGAGACCAACGGCCTGGGCACGTTGTGCCGCCAGTACGTCACGTATGCACAGGAACGGGATCTCCCGCTCCTCTGTGTGTGTGGCGGGCCGGCGACACGCGTCACACGGACGGGCGGCGTCGAGCGCCTGGAGCTTCGGCGCGGCGTCTGCGCATTTCACGTCGACGCCGATGTCCTCTACGACCCCCTCTTCTTCCGGCACGTGGGCGTCGCCGTTGAGCGGTTGCGGGCGTTCCGCCCAGACCTGGTCCACATCACGGGTCCGGGAGATGTCAGCCTGGTCGGTGTGTGCGCCGCCAATCTCCTGGGCGTGCCGACGGTCGCCACCTGGCACACGAACTTCCACGAGTATGCCCAGCGCCGCGTCGAGGCGTGGACCGGCATCCTGCCCCAGGTGCTGCGACGTGCCGCGGCGAGCGCCGCGGGGGTCCTGACGCTCCGGACCGTCCTGTCGTTCTACCGGACCTGCCACGTCCTCGCCGCGCCCAATCAGAGCATGGTGGACCTGCTGGCGGAGCGCACGAACCGCCCCACCTTCTTGATGGCGCACGGAGTCGACACCTCGCGATTCGTCCCGGAGCGCGGAAGCCGCGCCAACCGTCCCTTCACCATCGGGTACGTAGGTCGCCTCAGTCCGGAGAAGAACGTCCGCATGCTGGCGGAGCTG
>JBIKWH010000317.1:0-3388 GCA_044356435.1 Vicinamibacterales bacterium | reverse complement strand
AGACGATGCTGACGATGACCGGCGCGCACAATTTCCTGAAGCTGTATCCGACCGAGGCGGACGCGGTCCGGGCCATGGGAGGCGCCGCATGAGCGCGATCACAACGACGAAGGGCGCGAGCGTCACGCTGGACGGCGACCTGCTCGCCGTCCTGGAGGCGCTCTATCAGGACGTCGTCGCGCGCAGCGAGCTGACGCACTCCTACGAAGACATGGTGCGGGAGATCGAGCATCTCGTCTCACAGATGACCGACGACGAGCGCCGGGCGTACCTCGTGGAGAGCCTGTTCCTCAACTCGGTCCGCTACGAGAATGAAAAGCTGGCGGCGCTGATGCGGCGCCTCGGCTCCCCCGGCGCGTAACAGCTCGTCCGGCGCAAAAAAAGGGCTGCCACGCGGCAGCCCAAGGGGAGGGAGAGAGAGACCGGACTCGCTAGGCCAGGACCCGGCGGGCGTCCTTGATCGGCAGCACCACCGGGGCGTCTACCGACGCGGCGTCCACATGCGGCTCCACCAGTTCCCAGGCATCCCGCTCGGCCAGCATCTGCGCCGCGAACGCCGTGTGCAGGGCGTGTCCCCCGCGATGCGCCACCACGTGCCCGATGATCTGATAGCCCGTCAGGGCCAGGTCGCCGATGACATCCAGGATCTTGTGGCGGACGAACTCATCCTCGAACCGGAGGTCGCTGTTCAGCACGCCGGTATCGCCGATCACGATGGCGTTCTCAAGCGAACCGCCGAGCGCGAGGCCGCGCTGGCGGAGCATCTCGACCTCCTTCAGGAAGCCGAAGGTGCGGGCCGGCGCAATCTCTTCGACGAACGACTCCTCCGTGATGCGGATTGTCCGGGACTGCTGCCGCAGGAGCGGGTGGTCGAACGCGATGCTGTAGGTGACCTTGAAGTGGTCCGACGGATAGACGGCGATGCGCTTGTCGCCGCTGACAAGCGACATCGGACGCAGCACCTTCAGGAACTTCTTCGGCGCCGCGAGCCGCTTCACGCCGGCTTCATGAATCAGATAGACGAACGGCGCCGCGCTGCCGTCCATGATCGGGACTTCCGGCGAGGTCAGCTCGATGAGCACGTTGTCGATGCCCAGGCTTACCAGCGCGGAGAGCAGGTGTTCGACAGTGTCGACCGTGCCGGTATCGTGTGCAAGGCCGGTGGCGTAGTGCATGCCCGCCAGGTGCTCGACGGTGGCCGGAATCTCCACGCCGGCCAGATCGATGCGGCGGAACCGGATCCCGGAGTTGGCCGCTGCGGGCTTCAGCGACAGGGTGACCTTGTTGCCCGAATGCAGACCAATCCCCGTGCAGGAGATGGGGCGCCGGAGGGTTCTCTGTGCGTGCATCGGGTGTCTACGCTCTAGAGTTCTATAACAGCAAATGTGATGCCGCTGTCTCCAGTAGCACGTACTGCTGATAACTTCTTCTTGATCAAGACCTTATACAGGAGACACTTCAGGGGATCATGCACGATGTGGCTGTATAGCCACGATCACATTTCGACTTTTCGTGGCCCTGAGGACACGCGACGTCAGTCCGGCCGACCCGGCAGGACGGCTCGTAGCAGCTCCCCCGTGGCGGACGCCTGGACCCGCGAAACGGCCTCGGGCGTCCCTTCCGCCATGATGCGCCCGCCGCCACTTCCTCCTTCGGGTCCGAGGTCGATCAGGTAATCCGCGCACCGGATGACATCAAGGTTGTGTTCGATCACGACCACCGTGTTTCCCTGGTCCACCAGCCGCGTCAGCACGTCCAGCAGCCGGCGCGTGTCCTCGAAGTGCAGGCCGGTGGTGGGCTCGTCGAGAATGTAGAGGGTGCGGCCGGTGCCGCGGCGCGAGAGTTCGCGGGCGAGCTTCACGCGCTGCGCCTCCCCGCCGCTGAGCGTCGTTGCCGACTGCCCGAGCTCCACGTACCCGAGGCCGACGTCCTGCAGCGTGCGCAGCTTGGTCGCGAGGGGCGGAAAGTGCTCGAAGAGCGGAAGCGCCTGATCGACCGTCAGGTCCAGGATCTCGGCGATGGACTTCCCGCGATACAGCACTTCCAGCGTCTCGCGGTTGTACCGACGACCCTTGCAGTGCTCGCAGGTCACGTAGACGTCAGGGAGGAAGTGCATCTCGATCGCGATGACGCCGTCGCCCTGGCAGGTCTCGCAGCGTCCACCCTTCACGTTGAAGGAGAACCGCCCGGGCTTGTAGCCACGCGCCTTCGCCTCGGGCATCATCGCGAACACATCGCGGATGAACGCGAACATACCCGTGTAGGTCGCCGGGTTCGACCGGGGCGTCCGTCCAATCGGCGACTGGTCGATCTCGATCACCTTGTCGAGCTGGTCGATGCCCTCCAGGCTGTCGTGCGCGCCCGGTTCCGCGCCCGCCCGATACAGCACGCGTGCCAGGGCGCGGTAGAGAATGCCGTTGACCAGGGTGGACTTGCCCGATCCGCTGACACCGGTGACGGCCGTCAGGGTGCCGAGCGGAATCGACGCCGTGATGCCCTTCAGATTGTGCTCGCGGGCGCCGCGGATGACGAGCGTCCCCTTCCCCGGAGCCCGGCGCGACGCCGGCGTGGCGATGGCGCGCTCGCCGCGCAGATAGGCGCCGGTGATGGAGTCTGGATCGGCGCACAGCGCGGCCGCCGTGCCCTGGAACGTCACGCGGCCGCCGTGCTCCCCCGCGCCGGGTCCGAGGTCCACCACGTAGTCCGCGGCCCGGATGGTTTCCTCGTCGTGCTCGACCACGATCACGGTGTTGCCCATGTCGCGCAGTTTGAACAGCGTCGAGAGCAGCTTGCGGTTGTCGCGCTGGTGGAGGCCGATAGAGGGCTCGTCCAGCACGTAGAGCACGCCGGTCAGGTTCGCGCCGATCTGCGTTGCCAGCCGGATCCGCTGGCCTTCTCCGCCGGAGATGGTCGCCGCGCTGCGGCTGAGCGTCAGGTAGCCGACGCCCACGTCGTTCAGAAACCGGAGCCGCTCCCGCACCTCGCGCAGCACGCGTGCGGCGATGAGCGTCTCGCGGTCCGTCAGTTCCAGCGTGTCGAAGGCCGTCAGCGCGTCCGCGATCGGGAGGTCGACGTACTCGCTGATCCGCCGCCCCTTGACCCGCACGGCCAGGCTCTCCGGCCGCAGTCGGTGACCGTGGCAGACCCGGCACGGCCGCAGCGTGCGGTACGGCTCCAGCTCTTCCTGTGTGGACCAGGTGCCCTCGTCGTAGCGGCGGCGGAGATTCGGCAGCACGCCCTCGAAGTCCGCGCCAAACGGATCGCGCTCGGCGTCGGAACTCCGCGTCCGGCGCGGCACCTCGAAGTCCGGTTCGTCGGCCGTGTCGTCCCGATCGGCCGCCACCGGTGCGGCTTTGGCCTTCGTGGCCCGCGCCCGCGCGCCCGCCGG
>JBIKWH010000316.1:0-3393 GCA_044356435.1 Vicinamibacterales bacterium | reverse complement strand
CCGGCGGCGTGCTGCCGAAGGAGAAGATCACGGCGGAGATCGCCGCCATCCGCCACATCGACCCGACGCGTGACTGCGTCAGCCCGGCCTCACACGCGGTCTTTCACGATGCCGACTCGCTGCTGGATTTCGTGGAACGGGTGGCGCAGGAGACGGGCTTGCCTGTCGGCGTGAAGTCCGCCGTCGGCGACATGGGCTTCTGGAATGACATCGCCCGGCTCTGCGCGACCACCGGCCGTTCCGTCGACTTCGTCACAATCGACGGCGGTGAGGGCGGCACGGGCGCGGCTCCACTAGTCTTTGTCGATCACGTGGGCCTGCCGTTCAAGATCGGTTTCAGCCGGGTCCATCGCACGTTCGCGGAACAGGGCCTCACGCGGAAGGTCGCCTTCATTGGCTCGGGCAAGCTCGGCCTGCCCGACACGGCGCTGATGGCCTTCGTGCTTGGCGCGGACATGGTCAACATCGCGCGCGAGGCGTTGATGGCGATCGGCTGCATCCAGGCCCAGCGCTGCCACACGAACCACTGCCCCACCGGCATTGCCACGCAGAGCGCCTGGCTGGCGCGCGGCCTCGACCCGACGCTGAAGTCCGCACGCCTGGCGAACTACATCGTGACGCTCCGGAAGGACCTGGTTGCGCTCACGCACGCCTGCGGGAAGGACCACCCGACCGAGGTCACGGCCGACCAGATCGAGATTCTCGATGACCGATTCGGCGCGCGGACGCTGCGCGAAGCCTTCGGCGTCCAGGACGCGGGTACAGGCGCGACCGGCACGGGCCGACGCGCCGCCTAGTCACCTGAGTTCGGGGGACTAGAAGCGGAGGCCGGCCGAGAAGCCGACGCGCAGGTCGCGGCCGTAGAAGTCGTCCTGCTGCACGCCGCCTGCGCTCGTGAACGACGGACCCGGATAGCGGACGAACCGGCGGCTCACCTCCACCCGGGCAAAGGTCAGCGAGCCTGGAAAGATGGCGACGCCCGCGCCCAGCTCGTAGGCCGGCAGCGTTCGCCCTGCCGCCAACTGACACGAGAGCGGCGGCGGGAAGATGGCGATGCACACCACCGGGCCATCGGACCCGCTGTAGCGCAGGAACCCGGCACCAGCCTTCGCGAACGGCCGCAGACGGCCGATGGTCGGCCCGACGGAGCCGCCGAACAGGCCTTCAACGCGGCTCTGGCTGAAGCCCCGGGAGCCCGGGAACTCCCCGGAGTAGCGGACCAGCGCTGCCTCTGCCCAGACCGGTCCCAGCGCCCGCACATCGACCAGCACGCCAGCCCCGGTGTCCCGGGCGTCGAACTCCCCGACCTTCACGGTCGAGAGCTGCACGCCGGCCTGCACGCGGGGTTCCCGCGACTGGGCGAGGGCTGTCACATCCAGCCCCGCAGCCAGCGCCAGGCCAGCCACCGCCGCGCGCGTCAGCGTCCACGTCGGCGTTCTGACGGTCATGGAATCCATCATCGCACCGAGATCCCGACCGAGGCGGCAACGCGCATCGTGGCGGGCGTACGCTCCCCCGCCTGCAACTGGTGCAGGCGCAGGTCGAATCCGACGGCCATCCGGTCGCTCGTGAACCACCGCGCCCCGCCACCTCCGTGAATGGCGATCAGCCCGCCGCTCGACACCGGGTCGATCGTCCGTCCGGCGAGGGCGGCGGATCCGGAAATGCGGGCCACCCCTGCCCCCAGGCTCAGGTAGCTCCAGCCGTTCCGCCGGCCGAAGTTGAAGGAGACATCCGGCGCCACGCGAACGAAGGTCTCGACAACCCGCGGGAGCGTGGCCGAGCCAGGCGTGGTGCCACGGGCCCAGGTGGCGTCCACGCCCAGGGCGAGCCGTGAGGGGCCCAGCCGTCGCCAGAACCAGCGCGCGCCGCCATCGACACCGAACGCCCGACCGGGCACCGCGCTCCCAGCCGGGAGTACGGGCAGGAATGCCGGGTCCGAGGGCAGGCTGACGGTGGCGCCGCGGAGGTCGAGCACCCAGGGGCCGGGCTGGTCGGCCCCGGCCGCATCCTGCGCGAGAGCCGGCACCGGAGCCGCAAGCAGCAGACACAGCGCCGCAGGCGCGAGAAGGGGACAGCGTGCGGCACGCGCGGCAAACAGCGTCATCCGGCGGCTGCTCAGTAGCCCCTGGCCGGAGCCGTGACCGCTCCGCCCTTCGACTCCTGGACGATGCGGACACCGGCGCTCGCGCCGACCCGGGTGGCGCCGGCCGCGATCATGGCCTTCACGGACTCGAGGTCGCGCACACCCCCGGCCGCCTTCACGCCCATCGCCTCGCCGACGACGCGGCGCATCAGCGCGACATCCGCGACGGTGGCCCCGCCCGGCCCGAACCCGGTGGACGTCTTCACGTAGTCCGCGCCGGCCGCCTTCGCCAGGGTGCACGCGGTCACTTTCTCCTCGTCAGTCAGCAACGCCGCCTCGATGATGACCTTGCTGACGGCGCCCGCCTCGCGACACGGCACCGCCACGGCCTCGATGTCCCGTTCGACGGTCCGCAGGTCTCCGCTCTTGAGCGCGCCGACGTTGATCACCATGTCGATCTCACCCGCGCCGTCAAAGAGCGCCCGGCGTGTCTCGTAGTTCTTCACGTCCGCCGTGGTGGCCCCGAGCGGAAACCCCACGACCGACGTGACCTTGACCGGCGTGCCGCGCAGCAGCCGCGCGCAGGTGGCGACCCAGGTCGGATTGACGCACACGGTGGCGAAGTGAAACTGCGCCGCCTCGCGGCAGAGTGTTTCGACCTCGGTCAGCGAGGCATCGGCCTTGAGCAGCGTGTGATCGATCATCGCCGCCACGCTGCCGGCGGCGCCACCCGCCGCATGCACGCCGAGCCGCGACGCGCCGGCATCCAGCACGCCCTGCACCCGATCCGGGCAGCAGTCGAGCGCCAGCGAGTGGCAGGCGCAGCGGGTCGGGAGCGCCCGCGGCGTCCGCGCCACTTCCTCCGCGATGATGCGGATGAGCCTCCGCAGGTCGTCCTGATCCATCGAACGCTATCCCCTCAGCTCCAGGTCGCGCACCTTGGCGAGCCGGCGCACGTAGCGGGCCTCACGCATCGCCGTCTCCAGGAACGTGATCACGATCTCTTCCGCCTCGGCATCGGTCACGAGCGTGGACCCGATGGCCAGCACATTGGCGCCGTTGTGCTGGCGGGCGTAGCGCGCGAGCGTGACGTTCACGCACATGGCCGCACGGATCCCGTCGATCTTGTTGGCCGCGATGGCGGAGCCGAGACCCGCGCCGTCGATCACGATTCCGGCGTGGGCCTCGCCCTTCGCGACCGGGCGGGCGACCGCCGCGGCGATGTCCGGGTAATCCACCGGGTCCGTGCCGTCGGTTCCGACGTCATGCACAGCCAGGCCGCGGCCACGGAGCAGGTGACGGAGATG
>JBIKWH010000315.1:0-3407 GCA_044356435.1 Vicinamibacterales bacterium | reverse complement strand
CCTTGCCGACGTCGATCCGATAGAGCGGCGGCTGCGCCAGGAACACGCGGCCGTTGGCGATGAGCTGCGGCAGGTGGCGATAGATGAACGTGAGCAGCAGCGTCGCGATGTGGTGGCCGTCCGAGTCGGCGTCGGCGAGGATGATGAGGCGACCGTAGCGCAGGCGACTGAGGTCGAAGGTCTTCCCCATCCCGCAGCCCAGCGCCGTCACCAGATCCGCCAGCTCCTTGTTCTCAAGGACCTTCGCGAGCGTCATGCCCTCGGTGTTCAGCACCTTGCCACGAAGCGGCAGAATGGCCTGCCGCGCACGGTCGCGCCCCTGCTTCGCCGAACCACCGGCGCTGTCTCCCTCGACGACAAAGAGCTCGGTATCCTCGCGGCCCGACGCGGAACAGTCGCTGAGCTTGCCCGGCAGGTTGAGACGGCCGGTCGTAGCGGTCTTGCGCGTGACCTCCGCCGATGCCGCCCGGCTCGCCTCTCTGGCCCGGGCAGACAAGATGATGCGCGCCACGATCGCTTCCGCGAGCGTCCGGTTGTGGTTCAGCCAGTGCTCGAGCGCCGGCCTCACGGCGGAATCCACCGCCGAGAGCACTTCGGGGTTGTTCAGCCGATCCTTCGTCTGTCCCTGGAACTGCGGCTCCTCGATGAAGAGCGACAGCACGCCGGTCAGACCTTCGCGGATATCCTCCGCCGTCAGCGTCACGCCCTTGGGCGACAGGCTGTGGGTATCGATGTAGTTGCGGACCGCTTTACCGAGACCCGCGCGCAGGCCGTTCTCGTGCGTGCCGCCTGATGCCGTCGGGATGCCGTTGACGTAGCTGCGCAGGTGCTCGTCCGTGGACTCCGTCCACTGCAGCACCAGGTCGAGCCGCGGTCCGCTCTCACGCGTGTGCGTGAAGGCGGCCTCGTGCACCGGCTTTGCCCCGCGGTCCCTGAGAATCTTCGCGAGGAAGTCCGAGAGCCCCTGTTCGTGCTGGAAGGTGACCTTCGTCTTGTCGACTTCGTTCTCGAAGGTGACCTTGACGCCCTTGTGGATGTAGCTGACCACCTCGAGACGCTCGGCGATCACCGCTGCGTCGAACTCCACCTTCGGGAAGATCGTCGCGTCCGGCTGGAAGTACACCGTCGTGCCGGAACCGCGGGCCGCGCCGACCTTCTTCAGTCCGCCTTGCGGCTTGCCCTGCTTGAAGGCCATCTCCCACTGGACGCCATCGCGCCGCACCGTGGCCACGAGATTCTTCGAGAGCGCGTTGACGACCGAGGCGCCGACGCCGTGCAGGCCGCCGGCCGTCTTGTAGTTACCCTGCTCGAACTTGCCGCCCGCGTGGAGCACCGTGAAGATCACTTCGAGCGCGCTCTGCCCCGTCTTCGGGTGCTTGTCGACCGGGATGCCGCGACCGTCGTCGCTCACCGTGATCGAGGCACCGTCCGCGTGCAGCGTCACCGTAATGCTGGACGCGTGGCCGTTCATCGCCTCATCGACGGAGTTGTCGAGCACCTCCCAGACGAGGTGATGCAACCCCGCCGAGCCCACGCCGCCGATGTACATGCCGGGGCGCTTGCGGACGGGTTCGAGACCTTCGAGAACGGTGATGTCTTTTGCGGTGTACGTCGTGGACACGGTAGGGACTTAGAGTATCGCCCGGCAGGCCAGCCGGAGTCGATCCGCGGGCTCGTGAAGGCACGGGACTGTCCCCGTTGCGTTCGCGGGACTCTGGCATGGGCCTCCACGGGTAAGATGACGCATGCCCAAACTGACCGTTGAAGGATTCGGCACGTTCGACGTGGCCGAGGGAAAGCGTCTTGTGAACGCCATCGAGCAGGACGCAAAGGTCGATATTCTGCATGCCTGCGGCGGCAACGCCCGGTGCACCACCTGCCGGATCGAGTTCGTCAGCGGCGAACCCGCGAAAATCACGGTGGCCGAGAAGGCCAAGCTCGAAGAGAAGGGTCTGACAGGCGTCCGGCTCGCGTGTCAGCTCCTCTGCGAGGGCGACATGACCGTGCGCGCCATCAGCCGGCTCGAAGGCAGCGGCCGCCCGGACCCGGGCCGCACGCCGGACGACGCCATCGCACCGCCGCCCGTCTGGGCGTAGGCGCGAAGGCCGCGCTCACACGTCGCGGCGGAGGCGCTCGACGTTGACTGCTGCGGCGCGCCGCAGATCTTCCGAGATGCGGCGATCGTCCGAGGCCCGGCGCCAGAACTCGTGGGCCGCGGCGCGGGCATCAGCCCACACATCGAGCGTGTCCGCGGTCTGCCGTGCCGGTGGCAGCGCGTCCGCATGCACGCGACCATCGGCGGCGGGCGCGTAGAACATCGGCACGAGGTCGAAGGCTGGCGCGAGCGTCAGCGACTCAGCGGTGCCCCGAAAGAACGCAACGTTGTACTGGTGACGATCGGTATTCCCGATGAGGGCGCCGAACGCGTCCAGCCAACGGAGGCGGCTGGCGTCCTCCCTGGACAGACGGCCGTGTTCCTGGAGGAGCACCGCCGCCGCGGACCACGTTGTTGATGGGTCACCGCTGACGGCCGCCAGACTCCGTACGGCGCGGCGCCCCTTGCGCGCGACGCGGTCGAATCGCTCACTTTCCAGGAAGGTGTGCCTCTCCGACTGAACCAACTCGGTTCGTGCGGTCGCGAGGCCATGCTGCGCGGCGACGGTCAGGGCGAGCACTTCGAGCACGAGCAGGTCCGACCAACGTCCCGCGGCGCTGTCTGACGCACCGCGTCCGGCGAACTTCACCAGGACGTGCCGGCCGTGTGAGAACACACCGAACTTGGGCCGCTCGCCACCTGCCGACGAACCTGGCGGATGTCCAGCCAGCGCGGCGTCGGCCAGACGATCGAACTCGGTTCTCGGTATGTCGTCGTACGGCAATGCCTGCCATCGCTGAAACGATTCCTCGCCCACGATCAGGTTCCCGGTCATGTCCTCTCCGCGGCGGGAGAGCGCCAGCAGCACGTGATGGTCGGACCAGTCGCTCACGCTCGGTGGCAGACCAAGGTCCGGGTGCATACCGGCGAAGTGACGACCAAGGAACCCCTGCGGCCGCACGTCAGTCAGCTCGATGGGGAGGCCGTCGAAAGGCACAGGCCCCGGCAGCCAGACCGACTGTTTGGCCGCCAGGGTGACCAGCTCTCCGGTGCGCTCGGCTCCTCCGGTCTCGGAGATGCGAATCAAGGGGAACCGATCTGTGCTGAGGCCGGGCCAGGTGTGGCGCCACCCGTATCGGGTCGCCCGCGCACGGCCCAGACGCAGAACGCTCGGCGTCCGCTGCACCAGCCGCATCAGCGTCGCTGGCGACACACCAAGTGCGGCCGCCAGTTGCGCGGCGGGAAGGACTCCGCGAGTGAGCTCGCTCTGGATCGAGGCCAAATGTGAAACGATTATAGACGTATCTATTTC
>JBIKWH010000313.1:0-3422 GCA_044356435.1 Vicinamibacterales bacterium | reverse complement strand
ATCCGGACGGTCAAGACCGCCAATCAGGTGCAGCAGCGTGCTCTTGCCCACGCCGGACGCGCCGACGATGGCCACCATCTCCCCGTCCGCCACCTCGAGCGAGACCTCGCGCAGCACGTCAAGGCGCTGGCCGGCGACGGTGTAGCTCCGGGAGAGTCCCGAGACTGACAGAAAGGCCACGGCGCTACTCGTACCGCAGCGCCTGCACCGGATCGAGCCGGGCCGCCTGCCGGGATGGGTACAGTGTGGCGAGAAAGCAGATGACGACCGCGGCGCCGATCACCAGCGCGAGGTCCCACGGCTGCACGACGAACGGCACGTAGGACACCTGGTAGACGTCCGCCGGAATCCGCACGAGGCGATAGCGGTCGGCCAGGGTCGCCAGCGCGAGCCCGCCGGCCGCACCGGCCGCCGTACCCACGAGGCCGATCACGAAGCCCTGGAGCATGAAGATGCGCATCACGACCGCGGACGAGGTCCCCATCGTCTTCAGGATCGCGATGTCGCGGGTCTTCTCCATCACCAGCAGCACGAGCGACGCCACGATGTTCAGCGCCGCCACCATCACGATGAGTCCGATCGTGATCGAGATCGCCATCTTCTCGAGACCGAGCGCCGAGAACAGCGACCGGTTCATCTCCGTCCAGTCCTGGGCCACGTAGTCGGGTCCCAGCACGGCGCCGATCCGCTCGGCGACGGCGGGCGCCTCGTAGATGTTGGTCACGCGCAACTGCAGCAGGTCGACGCCCGTCTTGCCGGTGAGCCGCCGGGCGAATTCCAGCGAGACGAATCCGTAGTTCGCGTCGAACTCGAAGATGCCGAGGCTGTAGATGCCCGAGACCCGGGCGCGCCTCGGGCGCGGCATCATCCCCATCGGCGAGAGCGTCCCGCTCGGCGTCAGCAGCGTCACATGGCCGCCGACCTTCACGTTCAACGACGCCGCGAGTTCCTTGCCGAGCACGATGCCCGGACCATCCTCGACGGAGCCGGCGAGCGTGTCGAGCGACCCGGCCGTCAGCGAGGCCCCGAGGTCCGTGACGCCCCGTTCCAGTGCCGGGTCCATCCCCTTGATCGTGATGAACTGCGACCCGGCATCGGTGGTGACCAGGGCCTTGTCGAGGATCGCCGGCGCGGCCCCGGCCACGCCCTCGATGCCCGTCAGCTTCGAGACTTCCGATTCGTAGTCCGGCAGGCCGCCCGCCTTGAGCACGTAGACGTGCGCGGTGGCGCCGAGCAGCCGGTCCCGCAATTCGCCCTGGAGGCCCGTCATCAGCGCGAGCGCGATGATGAGCGCCATCACACCGACCGCGACGCCCAGCATCGAGATGAGCGAGATGAGGGAAATGAACGCCTGGCGGCGGCGCGCCAGCAGATACCGGAGGGCGATGAACAGTTCGAAGGACATGCCCGTGCTGCGTCTGTGCCTACCGCGGCCGCATCAACGGGAACAGGATCACGTCGCGGATCGACGGGCTGTTCGTCAGCAGCATGACCAGACGGTCGATGCCGACACCCTCGCCACCGGCCGGTGGCATGCCGTGCTCCAGCGCACGGATGTAGTCCTCATCCATGGCGTGCGCTTCGTCGTCGCCGCCTGCCCGGCTTGCGAGCTGTTCGTCAAAGCGGCGTCGCTGCTCCACCGGGTCATTCAGCTCCGAGAAGGCGTTCGCCACCTCAAAGCCCCCGATGTAGAGCTCGAAGCGTTCCACGGTGTCCGGGTCGTCCGGCTTCTGCTTCGAGAGCGGCGAGACCTCCGTCGGGAAGTCGTGGACGAACGTGGGCTGAATCAGGTCGTCCTCGCAGAGCGCCTCGAAGATCTCCGCCGCGATCTTGCCCGCGCCCATCGTGGGCGCCACCGAGATCCCCAGGCGCCCGGCCAGCGCCGCCGCGCTCGCGCGATCCCGCAGAGCCCCGGCCGGGACATCCTCGCCGAGCTTCACGGACGCGGCCTCGCGGGCCGCCTCGCGGAGCGACAACCGACGGAACGGCGCCGCGAAGCTCACCGTGTGCTCGCCGAAGGTCACATCCGTGCCACCCGTCGCCGCCGTGGCGACCTCGGCCAGCATCTGCTCGGTCAGCGTCATCAGGGCTTGATATTCGGCGTACGTCCAGTAGAACTCGAGCATCGTGAACTCGGGGTTGTGCTGGGTCGAGATGCCCTCGTTCCGGAAGTTCCGGTTGATCTCGAACACCCGCTCGATGCCACCCACGGTCAGCCGCTTCAGATACAGCTCGGGCGCGATGCGCATGTAGAGCCGCATGTCGAGGGTGTTGTGATGCGTCACGAACGGCCGCGCGAGCGCGCCGCCGGCGATCGGCTGCATCATCGGCGTCTCGACCTCAAGGAAGCCGCGCTCGATGAGAAACGCCCGGATGGCCGTTACGACCCGGCTGCGCACTTCGAAGACGTGCCTGGAGTCCGGGTTGACGGTCAGGTCCAGATACCGCTGGCGATAGCGCGTCTCGATGTCCTGCAGCCCGTGGAACTTCTCGGGCAACGGCAGCAGCGCCTTCGAGAGGAACGTCAGCGCCGACGCCCAGATGGTCAGCTCGTTCGTCTTCGTGCGGAACAGCCGGCCTTCCACGCCGACCCAGTCGCCGAAATCGAGGAGTTTGAAGATGGCGAAGTCGCGTTCCGACAGCGCGTCCTGCCGGATGTAGACCTGCAGACGCGCCTTGCCGTCGGACAGCACGAGGAAGTTCGCCTTGCCGAAGCTCCTGATGCCGAGGATGCGACCGGCTGCCCGGGTCCGGGGCTGCTCGGCCTCGAGCGTCTCGCCGGAGGCAGGGCTGTACGCCGCGACCACGGCCTCGATCGTCGCCTGCTGGTCGAACCCGCGCGGATAGACATCGACGCCGAGCGCGCGCAGCGCCTCGAGATTGGCGCGGCGCTGGACGATCTGGTCGGACTCTTCGGGATTGCTCATCGGCGTCTCGTCAGGTTCGGTCGAGCGACTTGCGGACACCGTCCAGGAGTCCGTTGATGAAGCGGACGGCCTCTTCGGTACTGAAGGTGCGCGCCAGCTCCAGGGCTTCGTTGATCACGACGCGGGCGGGCGTCTCCGGGCGATGCAGGAACTCGTAGACGGCCAGCCGCAGGATCAGGCGATCGACCACCGCCATCCGCTCCAGCCGCCAGTGCTGCGCGGCGGCGGCGATGAGGGGGTCGAGTTCGGCGGCGTGCTCCGCCACGCCGCGGACCAGCTCCGACGCCAGCGTCTGCTGCGACCGCGAGAGCGCCGGGGCAACTTCCTCCTCGTGCAGCTCTTCGTCGCCGGGCCCGGGCGCGTTCCGGTCCTCGAAAAACCGCGTCACCACGCCATCGGCGGGCGTCCGTCCGACTTCCCACTGGTAGAGCATCTGGACCGCCGCCTCGCGCGCGCGATGACGGCCGTCGGTACGTTCCACGCCCGCAGGCGCCT
>JBIKWH010000311.1:0-3425 GCA_044356435.1 Vicinamibacterales bacterium | reverse complement strand
CCTGACGCGGTGCTCGTCACCAACCCCACCGACCAGCATCTGCCGGTCGCGCTCGCGGCGGCGCGGGCGGGCTGTCACCTGTTCATCGAGAAGCCCGTCTCGCACACGCTGGCCGGTAGCACCGAGCTGCGGGCCGCGGTCGCCAGAGCCGGCACCGTCTGCGCCGTGGGATACCAGCTCCGCCTCCACCCGGTCTTTCTCGCGCTGCGCGAGCTGCTGGCCACGCACGCCGCCGGCCGCGTGCTGTCGGTCCGCGCGGACTTCGGCGAGTACCTGCCGGCGTGGCACCCGTGGGAGGACTACCGTCGGATGTTCCACGGACAGCGCGCGCGCGGCGGTGGCGTGATCCTCGAGCAGAGTCACGACCTCGACTACGTGCTGGCGCTGTTCGGACCGGCGCACCAGGTGTCCGGCGTCGGTGGCCGGTCGGGCGAGATCGAGATCGACGCCGAAGACTGGGCGGACCTGCTGTTCGCCTGCGGGGACGCCGACGCGCCCGTCCCCGTGCATCTGCACCAGGACATGCTCCGGCAGCCGCAGACCCGCACGTGCAGCATCAGCGGCACGACGGGCCGCATCGACGCGGATTTCGTCTCGGGTCAGGTGACCGTCACGCGACCGTCGGGCGCGGTGGAGGCGCCGTACGTCCCCACGGTCGAGCGCAACGCGCTCTTCATCGAGGAACTGCGCGGGTTCTTCAAGGCGATCACCGGTCGGGGCCGCCCCCTCGTCACGCTCGACGACGGTCTCGCCACGCTCCGGGTCGCGGTGGCGGCGCTCGAGGCCATCAGCGCCGGCGAGCCGGTGGCCGTCGGGTAGCATGCCCGAAATCCTCGCGCTCATCCCCGCCCGCGGCGGCTCCAAAGGCATCCCCCGCAAGAACCTGCTGCCCGTCGGCGGCCGGCCGCTCCTCGCGTATCCGATCGAGACCGCGCTCCGCTCGCGGCGCATCACGCGCACGATCGTCTCGACTGATGACGCGGAGATCGCGGCGGTGAGTCGGGCGTGCGGCGCGGACGTGCCGTTCCTGCGACCGGCCGAATACGCCACCGACACGGCGACCGATCTCGACGTGTTCCGGCATGCGCTCACCTGGCTGCACACGCAGGAGGGCTACACCTGCGACCTGGTCGTGCACCTGCGGACGACGGTCCCGGTCCGACGACCCGAGGTCGTCGACGACGCGATCGATCGCCTGCTGGCGCGGCCGGACGCGCACGCCCTGCGCTCCGTCAGCCGCCCCGACCAGAGTCCGTTCAAGATGTGGCGGCCCGCGGGGGAGTTCATCGAGCCGCTCATCCCGGTACCCGGGATGCCCGAGTCACACAGCCAGCCGCGCCAGGTGCTGCCCGACGTGTACTGGCAGAGCTCCTATGTGGACATCGTGCGCCCGCAGGTCGTGCTGGAGCTGGGCATGATCGCGGGGCACCGCGTGCTGCCCTTCGTCATCGAGGATCCCTCACCGGACCTGGATTACCTCGAGGACGTCCCCGCGCTCGAAGCGGCGCTCGCGGCGCTGGCCCGCGGTGAATGGCCGCCACGGCGCCACGGCGACCGGCATCCGGGCTGACGATGCCGCAGCCGGGCGTGCTCATCCTGCTCTACCACCGCGTGGCGGATCCGGGCGCAGATCCCCAGCGGCTGGCCGTGCACCCCGACCGTTTCGCGCGTCATCTGCGTGCCATCCGCCGCTCGGCTGACGTGCTGAGTCTGGCGGAGGTTGAAACCGCGCGCGAGGAGGGTCGCCTGCCGGAGCGCGGCGTCGCCATCACGTTCGACGACGGCTATGCCGACAACGCCGGCATGGCCGCACCGCTCCTCCGCCAGGCGGAGGTCCCCGCCACGTTCTTCGTGACGTCGTCCTACATGGACGGCACGCGTGAGTTCTGGTGGGACGAGCTCGAGCAGTGGTTCCTCCGTCCGGGTGTTCTGCCTGCGACGCTGGGTCTGGCCATCGGCCGGACCACATGGACCGCGGCCCTGGGCAGCTCGACCACCTGGTCCGAACAGGATGCCCGCGACCATCAGGGCTGGACCGTGGACGACGCGGACCCGACGCCGCGGCACACCGCGTACCGCCGCCTGTGCACGGCGCTGAAGCCGTTGGCGGGACACGACCGCAGCCGCGTACTCGACGAGCTGGCCGCGCAGATCGGCCGCACGCCGTCTGTCCGGCCTACACACGCCGCGATGACGGCGCCGCAGCTCGCCGCGCTCGCCGCGGAGCCAGGCCTGACCGTCGGCTCGCACGGCGTGACCCACGCCGCGCTTGGCAGGTTGCCCATCGGCGAGCAGCGCCGGGAGCTCGAGGACAGCCGCACGGCGCTCGCCGCGCTGACGGCACGACCGGTCACGCACCTGGCCTACCCGTTCGGAGGCCGCGCCGACCAGTCCTGGCGTACCAGGCGCGCGGCTCGGGCGGCCGGCTACACGATGGCGTGCGCGAACGAGCCCGGCCTCGTGCGGAAGCGGACCCCTCGATTCCGCCTGCCCCGCGTGCTTGTGCGCGACTGGGACGGCCCCGCGTTCGACGCGCGCCTGGAACACTGGCTCAATGGCTGAACATCGCGCCGCGGCGTGGCTGGCCAGTCTGCGCAATCGCCTGACGCGGATCCGCGCCGGCAGCCACATCGGGGAACATCCGTGGCGCCGACCAGAGCCGGTGAGCCGCTCGTTCGGCTTCGACCGCGGCACGCCGATCGACCGCGTCTACATCGAGCGCTTTCTCGCCGCGCACGCGCGGGACATTCGCGGCGTCGTGCTCGAAGTCGGCGATGCCACCTACACCACCCGCTTCGGGGCCGGCGTCGTCCGCAGCGACGTCGTCCACCACGCCCACGGCGCCCCGGCCAACGCCATCGTCGCGGACCTGGCGGACGCGCCCGCGCTGGCCACTGCCGCCTATCAGTGCGTGATCGCCACGCAGACGCTGCAGCACATTCCGGATGCCGCCCGCGCGATCGCCACCATCCATCGCATCCTCGCGCCTGGCGGCGTGGCGCTCATCACGGTGCCGGGCATCGGGCAGATCAGCCGCTTTGACGCCGACCGCTGGGGCGACTACTGGCGATTCACGTCGCAGGGGCTGCGGCATCTGCTTGAAGCCGCCTTCCCCGCCGGGCAGATCGAGATCCGGGCCTGCGGCAGCGCGTGGACGGCGGTCGCCGCTCTGCAGGGTGTCGCGGCGGAGGAACTGCGCGACGACGAGCTCGAGTGGCGCGACGCCGACTACGAGGTCCTCCTCGCCGCGCGGGTCGTCCGGTGAGCGGGCCGGCGCGTGCGCTGCGCGTGCTCCACGTGACGGCCAGCGAGGGCGGCGGTGGCGCCGACGGTGTGGCCGCGCGGCTCGCGGCGGGTCTGCGCGGACGCGGGCACGAGGCGTGGCTGGCGGTCGGCCAGCGGTCGACGACGGGTTCAACGACGGA
>JBIKWH010000312.1:0-3425 GCA_044356435.1 Vicinamibacterales bacterium | reverse complement strand
GAGATCGTGGTTACGCGCGAAGTGGTCGAGGCCAAGGACAAGTCCTTCACGCTGGTGGAGAAGGCCGGATAAGGGAGCCCATGTCGGAAGTCTACGAAACCCTCCCCATCGTCCCGCTCAGGGACGTCGTCGTTTTCCCGCACATGATGATGCCGTTCGTGATCGGACGGCCGTCATCCACCCGAGCCCTCGAACACGCGCTCCTGAAGGACAAGCGGATCTTCCTCGCGGCGCAGCACGACGCGTCCGTGGACGACCCGCATCCGGACGACGTCTTCACGATGGGCTGCGTCGCCAACGTCGTCCAGAACCTGAAGCTGCCTGACGGCAACATCAAGGTGCTGGTGGAAGGCATCGACCGGGCGCGTGCTGTCGAGTGGAAGGAAGACAAGGGCTTCTACCGCGTCGTCGTGAAGGTGCTGCCGCGGCAGAAGGACACGCCCGCGGACATCGAAGCCACGATGAGCCGCGTGGTCGCGCTCTTCGAGCAGTACGTCAAGCTCTCGAACAATCTGCACTACGACGCGATGATCGCGGCCGTGCGGGTGGACGACCCCGGGAAGCTGGCCGACACGATCGCCGCGCACTTGCTGGTGGGCGTGGACGAGAAGCAGAACCTGCTCGAAATCATCGCCCCGGCCGAGCGGCTCGCCCGCATCGCCGGCATCCTCGAAGCCGAAGTAGACAAGCTCCAGGTCGATCGCCGCATCCAGTCTCGCGTCAAGAAGCAGATGGAGAAGGCGCAGAAGGAGTACTACCTCAACGAGAAGATGAAGGCGATCCAGAAGGAACTGGGCCGCAAGGACGAGAAGGGCAACGAAGTCGACGACCTGAAGAAGAAGATCGAATCGGCGCGGATGCCGAAGGACGTCGAAGAAAAGGCCATCCAGGAACTCAAGCGCCTCGAAGCGATGCCGCCGATGTCGGCCGAGGCGACCGTCTCGCGCAACTACCTCGACTGGCTCATCGCCGTGCCGTGGCACAAGAAGACGCGCGAGAACCGCGACCTCAAGCACGCCGAAGTGGTGCTGAACGAGGACCACTACGGCCTCGACAAAATCAAGGACCGGATCCTCGAGTTCCTGGCCGTCCGCTCGCTCGTCAAGAAGCCGAAGGCCACGATTCTCACGCTGTCCGGCCCTCCCGGCGTCGGCAAGACGTCGCTGGCCAAGTCCATCGCGCGCTCGATGAACCGCAAGTTCGTCCGCCTGTCGCTCGGCGGCGTGCGTGACGAAGCGGAAATCCGCGGCCACCGCCGGACCTACATCGGCGCGTTCCCGGGCCAGATCATCCAGATGATGAAGAAGGCCGGCACGCAGAACCCGGTCTTCCTGCTGGACGAGGTCGACAAGATGTCGATGGACTTCCGCGGCGACCCGTCCGCGGCGCTCCTCGAGGTGCTCGACCCGGAACAGAACAACGCGTTCCTCGACCACTACCTCGACGTCGAATACGACCTCTCGAACGTCATGTTCATCTGCACGGCGAACGTGCTGCACACCATCCCGCAGGCGCTCCGCGACCGCATGGAAGTGCTGCAGCTCGCCGGCTATACCGAGCAGGAGAAGGTCGAAATCGCCAAGCGCTTCCTCGCACCCAAGGCCATCGAGGGCGCGGGCCTCACGGCAGCGAACCTGACGATCTCCGAAGACGCCATCGCGACGGTCATCTCGCGCTATACGCGTGAGGCCGGCGTCCGCAGCCTCGAGCGCGAGCTGTCCTCGATCTGCCGGAAGGTGGCGCGCAAGGTCGTTGTCGAAGGCAAGGGCTTCACCGAGGCCGTCACCGGCGAGAAGGTCACCGATTACCTCGGCGTGCCGCGCTTCCGGCCCAGCATGGCCGAGGAGCAGAACGAAGTCGGCATCGCGACCGGCCTGGCGTGGACCGAAGTCGGCGGCGAGCTGCTGACGACCGAGTGCACGCTGATGAACGGCAAGGGCAAGCTCACGCTCACGGGCAAGCTCGGGGACGTGATGCAGGAGTCGGCCCAGGCGGCCCTCAGCTACGTGCGGACGCGCGCAGCGGATCTCGGCCTCGCGGACGACTTCCACGCCAAGCTCGACGTCCACATCCATGTGCCCGAAGGCGCGATTCCGAAGGACGGTCCGTCCGCCGGCATCACGATGGCCACGACGCTCGTCTCGGCGCTGACCAAGATCCCGACGCGTCGCGACGTCGCCATGACGGGCGAGATCACGCTGCGCGGCAAGGTGCTCCCCATCGGTGGCGTGAAGGAGAAGGTCCTGGCGGCCCACCGGGCCGGCGTGACCACGATCATCCTGCCGAGGGACAACGAAAAGGATCTGGCGGACATCCCGAAGAACGTGCAGGATGCGCTGTCGTTCCATCTCGTCGGGACCATGGACGAAGTATTGAAGATCGCGCTCGCCGGTGAGCTGCCGGCACGGTTGCCGGCCGTCGTGCCGGCCGTGCAGGAGTCGGGCGACGCCATTACGCACTGACCGGGGCAGACCGGCCATAACAGGACGCCGTCGGATCCGTGTCGCAGCGCGTCATTGAGTTCGTGACCAGCGCGGCCGGCGCGGGGCAGTTCCCCCGGGAGCGGCTGCCGGAAGTCGCTCTGGTCGGCCGGTCGAACGTCGGTAAGTCCAGCCTCATCAACGCCCTCGCGCGTCGGGCCGTGGCCCGGACCAGCGCCGAGCCAGGCAAGACGAGGCTGGCCAACTTCTATCGGGCGCAGCACGGCAGCAACCCGCCGCTGTTCCTCGTCGATCTGCCCGGCTACGGCTACGCACGGGCGCCGAAGGTCCAGAACCAGGCCGGGCTGGCCGCGCCGGCCGTGCGGCGCCAGGCGGCGGCGGACGAGTTCTCGGGGCTGGTGGAAGCGTTCTTCGACCGCCCGGGCGCCCGGGCAGTCGTACTCCTCGTTGACTCACGCCACCCAGGTCTTGATTCGGATGCTGTGACCTGGGACTGGCTGCAGATGCTTGACCTCCCACTGGGCGTGGTGGGAACCAAGGTGGACAAGCTCACGCGCAGCGAGCGCGTGCGACACGCTCGTGAACTGGAAACCGCATTTCGAACGCCGGTGGCGCTGACCTCAGCGACAAGCGGCGAAGGACTGGACGCACTGTGGACGCTGATCGCCCGACTCCCAAAACCAACGGTGGCGTAGCCACCGCCCCCGCCCCGGCCACCGAAAGTCCCGCCCCGGCCCCGCAAAGCCCGTCAGCCTCCCCGGCACAGGCCCCGCAGAGTCAGGCACCGCCGGCCCCGGCACAGACCATCTCGCTCTCCGCCCTGAAGGAGATGAGCATCACGGCGCTCACGAAGATCGCCAAGGATCTCGATATCGCCGGCGCGACCGGCATGCGGAAGCAGGAGCTCATCTTCGAGATCCTCCGCGTGCGCGCCGAGAAGAGCGGCAACATCTTCTCCGAGGGCGTGCTCGAGACCCTGCCGGA
>JBIKWH010000310.1:0-3426 GCA_044356435.1 Vicinamibacterales bacterium | reverse complement strand
GGCCTCCTCGGACTGACGCGTCTCTCGGAGGGTGCGACCTTCGAGCACGGCGTCGGCGACATGGGACGCGAACAGCCGGATGGCGCGAAGCGCGTCGTCGTTCCCCGGAATCACGAAATCCACTTCATCCGGGTCGCAGTTCGTGTCCACGATGCCGATCACCGGAATCTTCAGCTTCCGGGCCTCGTCAACCGCGATCTTTTCCTTGCGGGTGTCGACCACGAAGATCGCATCGGGGAGGCGCGCCATGTGGCGGATGCCTTCGAGGTTCTTCAGGAGCTTGCGCTTCTCCTTCTCGTTCCGCGCGATCTCCTTCTTCGAGAGCGTCTCGTAGCGGCCATCGGTCGCCATCGCTTCGATGTCGCGCAGGCGACCCAGACTCCGCTGGATGGTCGTGAAGTTGGTCAGCAGGCCGCCGAGCCAGCGCTGATTGACGAAGTACATCCCCGAGCGGGTGGCTTCCTCGGCGATGACATCCTGCGCCTGGCGTTTGGTGCCGACGAAGAGGATGGTCTTGCCCTCCGATGCGATTGAGGTGATGAACTCCGAGGCGTCGCGGAACCGTTTCACCGTCTTGTTCAGATCGATGATGTAGATACCGTTCCGTTCGCCGAAGATGTAGTCCTTCATCTTCGGATTCCACCGCTTCGTCTGATGGCCGAAATGTACGCCGGCCTCCAGCAGATCATTCATCGCAATTGCGGACAAGCTGTATCCCCTTCTGCTCTCGAAATGCCGTGAACTAGCGTTTGCTGAACTGGAAGCGCTTGCGGGCGCCGGCCAGGCCGTACTTCTTACGTTCCTTGATGCGTGAATCCGACGTCAGCAGGCCTTCCTTCTTGAGGGCCTTGCGGAGCTCCGCGTCGAACTCGCAGAGCGCGCGGGCAATGCCCAGGCGCACAGCTCCGGCCTGTCCATTGATGCCGCCGCCGGCGACCGTCGCGAGGATGTCGAACTTTTCGACCGTTTCCGTCAGCGAGAGGGGACGCCGAACCTGCGTACGGAGCTGGTCGGTGGGGAAGTAGTTACTGAACTCACGGTGGTTGACCGTGATGGCACCCGTGCCCGGGCGCAGGAAGACGCGAGCGGCGGACGTCTTACGACGGCCAGTGGCGTAATACTCAGTGGCTGGCAAGGCTAGGCGACCTCGATTTTCTTGGGCTGTTGAGCGGCGTGCGGGTGCTGCGCGCCGGCGTAGACCTTCAACTTGCGGTACATGGCGTCGCCCATCTTGGTCTTGGGCAGCATGCCGCGGACGGCCTCTTCGAGCAGCTTCGTCGGGCGCCGCTTCAGCAGCACGCCGGCGCGCTCCTCGCGCAAACCACCCTCGTAACCGCTGTGATTGCGGTAGAGCTTCTGGTCGGCTTTGGCGCCCGTCAGCTTGAGTTGGCTCGCATTCACGATGACGACGTGGTCGCCCGTGTCAATAAAAGGGGTGTACGTGGCCTTGTGCTTCCCCTGGAGCAGGCGGGAAGCCACGGTCGCGATCCGGCCCAGAACCAGGCCGTTCGCATCAATGACATGCCACTGACTATCTACGCTTTTCGCGCTGGCGACGAACGTACGCATGGAAATCGAAACCTCGCTGGCCGGCAGGCGCATGGAGATGCACGGGCCGGGCAATGACCTACAACTGCAAACCCTGATCCTAGTGACGGTTCCGGCGATTGTCAAGCATCCGGAGAGCCAGTTCGGCCCCCGTTCCGGCCCTGGCGCTTCGGCCGATTTCGGCAGGTACCCGATCGGTCACCACGGTTGTAAGCTTCTGACGATTCTGGTACCCGCGCCGGCGTCGTCTCCAGCGCATGTCGCCGGAGGCAGGCCCGAAACTCATGCTGGCACGTCCGTTGCGAAGAGAGACTCACCGAGTCCCTACACACCGACTCCCCAGACACCGATAAGGACCACGGACTCCTAGAATGCCATTCTTCCGCTTCGGCCAGTCGCCGTCCGTAATTGGCCTTGATATCGGCTCCGACGCGATCAAGGCTGTCGAACTGCAGTCCGCGGGCAGGGGCCTGCGGGTGTCGGCCTATGCGACCGAGCGTGTACCGCCTGGCAGCATCGCCGAGGGAAGCATTCTGGACCGCGAGGCGGTGGCGGCGGCCATGCGCCAGGCGTTGAGCAAAGGCGGGTTCCGTGGGCGGGACGTCTGTGTGTCGTTGTCGGGAAACGCCGTCATCGTTAAGAAGATTGCGCTGCCGGTGATGACGCCCGCTGAGCTTGCCGATTCGATCGTCTGGGAGGCGGAGCAGTACATCCCCTTCGACGTGCAGGATGTGAACCTGGACTACCAGATTCTCGACCCGGGCACCGGGCCTGATTCCCGGGGCAGCATGGAAGTCCTGCTGGTGGCGGCCAAGAAGGACCGCACGGCGGAGTACGCCGCGGTCGTCGAGGCGGCGGGGCGAGTGCCCGTGGTCGTTGACGTCGACGCGTTTGCGTTGCAGAACGCCTACGAGGCGAACTACGGCCTCGAGTCGGATGCGGTGGTGGTGCTGATGAACGCGGGCGCGAGCGCTGTGAACGTCAACATTCTCCAGAACGGCCGATCCGTCTTCACCCGGGATATTTCCGTGGGCGGCCATGCGTACCGTGATGCGCTTCAGCGCGAACTGGGCGTCGGTGCCGAAGACGCGGACCGGCTCAAGCGCGGCCTGCGCGTGGACGGTGTGGCGGGCGAAGACGTCGCGCCGGTGCTCAAGGCCGTGACCGAGCAGGTGATGCTCGAGGTTCAGAAGACATTCGACTTCTTCAAGGCCACCGCGGCGGCCGACCGGATTGATCGCGTCGTGCTGAGCGGGGGCGCGTCGAGGATCGAGGGATTCGCCCCGATGCTCCAGTCCCGCTTCGGCGTGCCGGTCGAGCCGCTGGATCCGTTCAAGACGATTGCGTGGGACGCGGCGCGCCTCGGTGTCGACGCGGCAGAGGCGCGGCCAGTGGCCGCGGTGGCCGTCGGCCTCGGGCTGCGCAGGGCGGGTGATCGGTGATCCGGATCAACCTCCTTCGCGCGGCGCGTGCGCCGGAGCGCGCCCGGATTGCGACGCCCGCCGCGGCCGTGCCGCTGATCTGCGCGGCCGTGCTGCTTGTGGCGGCCGCAGGGCTCGGCTGGTGGTACTGGTCCCTCGCGCGGCAGGAGGAGGCAGTCGCGGCGGAACTGGTCACGGCGCGGCAGGAGGCCGAACGCCTGCGCGGGGTCATTGCCGAGGTCACGCAGTTCGAGCGACGACAGGCGCAGTTGCGGGAGCGCATCGACCTCATCGAGCAGTTGCGGGTGAACCAGAGCGTTCCGGTGCGGATCGTCGACGCGGTCAGCCGCAGTCTGCCTGAGATGCTCTGGCTGACCCAGTTGAAGCAGACAGGACCTGATCTGGTCATCGAGGGCCGCAGTACGACGCTCATCGCGCTGTCGGATCTGGTCGGCAA
>JBIKWH010000309.1:0-3440 GCA_044356435.1 Vicinamibacterales bacterium | reverse complement strand
CGGCTGCACTCCCGACTTCGGGAAATGTGCGAGTTCCTCGAGTACGACGGGCCGGACTACCGGAATCTGGAACCGAACAGCGGCGCCGAGGACCTCTACCGGCTGTGGAAGGGCCGGCCGCGCCGCACGCTTCCGGCGAGGGCGAGCGGGCAGGTGCGCGCACAGCTCCGCGGACCCCGTGCCCCGAAGCACGGCGAACAGCTCGACCTGAAGTGGCCTGGCGGCCGCGCCGGCTCCTAGCAGCCATTCCACCGTGCTCGGGCTGTACGTCCACGTCCCGTTCTGCGCGGCCATCTGCAACTACTGCAACTTCAACCGCGGCCTCTTCGATGAGGCGCTGAAGACGCGGTACGTGGCCGCGTTGCTGACCGAGATCGCGCGCGCCGGCGACGGTACGCCCGCGGACACGATCTTCTTCGGCGGCGGCACGCCGTCCCTGCTGGAGCCCGCCGAGATCGGAGCAATCGTCGGCGCATTGCGGCAGGCGTTCGCCGTGACGCCCGGTGCGGAGGTCACGCTCGAGGCGAACCCCGAGACGGTGACGGTCGACCGGCTGAAGGGCTTTCGCGAGGCCGGCGTGACCCGCGTCAGCTTCGGCGCGCAGTCGTTCCGGGACGAGGAGCTGATCCGGCTGAGCCGTCTGCACTCGGCGGACCGGGCGGCCGCCGCGGTGGACGAGGCCCGCGCCGCCGGCTTCGACAACGTCAGCCTGGACCTGATGATGTGGCTGCCGCAGCAGACCATCGCGCAGTGGCTCGCGTCCGTCGACCGGCTTATCCAGATTGCACCCGACCACGCGTCGCTCTATCTGCTGGAGCTGTATCCGAACGCGCCGCTGCGGGAGGCCATGGCCCGGGAGCGTTGGTCGCTCGCGCCGGACGACGATGCCGCGGACATGTATCTGGCGGCCATGGAACGTCTCGACGCCGCGGGCTACGAGCAGTACGAGATCTCGAACGTGGCCCGCGCGGGGCGCGTTGCCCGTCACAACCTGAAGTACTGGGAGGACGGCGAATGGCTCGGCTTCGGCTGCGGTGCGCACTCCACGCGGGCCGGCCGGCGCTGGAAGAATCGTTCGGCGACGGCT
Source organism: Vicinamibacterales bacterium (assembly GCA_044356435.1). GTDB lineage: Bacteria > Acidobacteriota > Vicinamibacteria > Vicinamibacterales > UBA2999 > CANKJK01. The sequence goes on along the minus strand of JBIKWH010000309.1, from coordinate 2,353 downwards.
GACTACGTGGATTCCGTGGGTGCGAACGCGCCGCTGGCCGTCGACGAGCGGGTCATGTCCGCACAGGAGCGCGCCGAGGAGGCCGCGTTCACCGGATTGCGTCTCACGGCCGGCGTGGACCTCGACGCCGTGCACCGCCGGTACGGGATTGATCTCTGGTCCGAGCGCCGCCACGACTTGACGCCATTCATCGAGGCAGGGATCCTGACGTATGATGTCGGCCGCTTGCGACTCTCCCGCCGGGGGATGCTGCTGGCAAATGAAGTGATGGCCGTCCTGCTTGGCCCGGTAGTGCTAGAGTAGGCCGCCCTTTAGTTCAGGAGGATTGAGATGCGACGACTGTCCGGACTGTTGCTGGCTGGCGCACTGATGATGCTGCCGGTGTTCTCGCAGAGTCATGTGCATGCTGCCGAGCAGGCGGCTCAGAAGTTGACGTTTGACGGTGACACCGCCCTCTGGACGGTGGCAATCAAGCCGGACAAGACGGCGGACTTCGAGAAGTTGATGGGGAAGGTGCAGGAAGCGCTCGGGAAGCTGAATCGCAAGCCGCAGGCTGACGGGTGGAAGCTCGTCAAGTCGGGAAAGGCGATGCCGGACGGCAACATCCCGTACGTGCATGTGATCAGCCCCGTCGTGAAGGACGCCGACTACACGGTCATGGCGATCCTCTATGAGGCGAACACGGACCCGGCTGTCCAGCGTGAGCTGTACGACCTCTATCGCGGCGCGTTCGGCGCCAATCTCGGCGCGGCCGGCTACGCCGCGGTCAAGCTCGGGCAGTAGCCCGGGTTCGTTCCGCGTCGGCGTTCTGATGCTCGAGTATTTCCCGGCGCTGGCTGCACGACGTGCGGCCGGCGCCGTTCTGCTTTCCGGGATGCTCGCCGCGCCCGGCCTGGCGCAGACGCCCGCCGCGCCGCAGCCCGCGCCCTCCGCGCCGGCCACGGATGAGCTGTCGCGCCCCGGCGTATCCGGTGTCGAGACCGGCAGACCTGGCGACCCACTGGCGATGCCGCAACCGGGTGCAACGCCCGGCACGGTGCCGCCCGCCGGCGCACCCGCGCTCGATCGGAAGTTCGCGACCGACGCCGGCATGCTCATCAGCCCCATCAGGGCCGATCGTGCGAAGGACTTTGAGGCCGTGATGGCGCGGTTGCATCAGGCGCTCACGATGTCGGCCGACGACACGCGCCGCCGGCAGGCAGCCGGATGGCGGCTCTACCGGGCGGCCGAGCCGGGACCGGGGGGCAGCGTGCTGTACGTCTCGATCGTGGCGCCCGCGGTCCCGAAGGCGGACTATGCCGTCGGCCCGATCCTGCTGGAGGCGTTTCCGATCGACGAAGTGCAGGACCTGCACGAGCGGTACACGAGCGCGTTCGCCGGCGCGCAGATGATTCTGAGCCTGCGTCCGTTGGCTGACTTCGGGCAGGCGTGGCAGCCGCTCGTGCCCGCCGGAAAGTAGAACGGGCGCGCGGGCCTCAGAACGAGAGGTTCGCGCCGACGTAGATCCGGTGGAAGAGCGATGCCTGCGGCGTCCCCCGCAGTTTGAAGACGCGGTAGTCGAGCCGGGCGCCCAGCGGGCCGATCAGATTCACCTTCACGCCGCCGCCGGAGTTGAACGCCACGCTCGTCGTGGAGTCCAGCGCCAGACGTTCGCGGTACAAGCCGATGCCGGTCGTGGCGTACGGCCTGATCCCCATGAAGGCTGTCGGCGGTTGAATGAACGCGTTGGCCATGCCGGTCCGAACCGCGGGTGCGCCGGTCGCCACGTCTTCCTTGACCGACGCGTACTCGAACTCGAAACCGACGACGAGCAGTGTCAGCCCGACCGATGCACCGGTCGTCTGACGGTTGGACGGGGACGACGCCGACCCGGTGAACACCGTGACATCGGCCGATGCCGGCACCGTCCGGCCGAGCAGGACGAGCAGCGCGAGCGCGGGAAGACGAAGCCGCATGCGCGCATGATACCGCGCGGAATCTGCGTGATACAGTGACCCCGCGTGACCTCGCCAGCCGGTGCTTCCGCGACCCTGGCCGACCGGTTACTCGCGGGGGACCCGCGTGCGCTCGCGCGCGCCATCACCCTCGTCGAGAATGAATCTCCGGAGGCCGCCGCTCTCGTCCGCGACCTCCATCCCCACACCGGTCGTGCGTACCTGGTCGGCGTCACCGGCCCGCCCGGCGCAGGCAAGAGCACGCTGGTCGACCGCCTGATTGCCGAGGTCCGCCGGCAGCAGTTGACCGTGGGGGTCATCGCCGTCGATCCGACGAGCCCGTTCACCGGCGGCGCCATTCTCGGAGACCGCCTGCGCATGGCGAGCCACTTCGGCGACCCCGGCGTGTTCATCCGCAG
>JBIKWH010000038.1:0-10395 GCA_044356435.1 Vicinamibacterales bacterium | reverse complement strand
CGCGAGCGCGCCGGTGCGGAGATAGTCGCCGTGTGCGAAGCCGCCGGGGAGCACCACGCAGTCGGCGCCCTTGAGGCTCGTCTCCTTGTGCCAGACGAACTCGGCGTCCGCGCCGAGCACGTGCTTCACGGCGTGGTAGGCGTCGTGGTCGCAGTTGGATCCGGGAAAAACGGCGATGGCGAACTTCACGTCAGGCCTTCGCGTCGACGACTTCCACCCGGAACGACTCGATGACCGGGTTGGCGAGCACCTTCTGTGACACCTCGCTGGCGATCGTCTTTGCTTCGTCGGCCGTGGCCGCCGCGATCTCCAGCTCGAAATACTTTCCCTGGCGCACGTCGGACACCGACGCGTAGCCCAGCGTGTGCAGGGCCTCCGCGACGGTCGTGCCCTGCGGGTCGAACACCGACGGCTTCAGCGTGACGAACACTCGGGCGCGCATCGGACTCCTCAGGAACGTGAAAAGACGCGGTTGAAGATGTGGTCCACGTGGCGGAGCTGCTCGTTGAGGTCGAACGTGCGCTCGATCTCGGCGGCGGACAGCACCTTCGTGACGTCGGCGTCGGCGAGCAGCAGGCCCTTGAAGTCCACCTTCTCGTGGAAGGACTTCATGGCGTTGCGCTGCACCCACTCGTAGGCCTGCTCGCGCGAGACGCCGCGCTGCGCCAGCTCCAGGAGCACCGTGCCGGAGAACACCACGCCGCGCGAGCGGTTCAGGTTCTCGAGCATCCGCTCCGGGTAGACGACCATGCCGGCCACGATGCGCGTCGTCCGGCGCAGCATGTGGTCGAGGCCGATGAAGGTATCGGGCAGGATCACGCGCTCGACCGACGAGTGCGAGATGTCGCGCTCGTGCCACAGCGCGTTGTTCTCGAGCGCGGCCACGAGGTTGCCGCGCATCAGTCGCGCCATGCCGACGATCTGTTCGCAGCCGATCGGGTTGCGCTTGTGCGGCATCGCCGAGGAGCCCTTCTGGCCCTTGCCGAACGGCTCCTCGACTTCGCCGATCTCCGTCTTCTGGAGGCCGCGAATCTCGAGGGCGATCTTCTCGAGCGTCGACGCCGTGATCGCCAGCGCCGACATCAGCTCCGCGTGGCGGTCGCGCTGGATCACCTGCGAGGCCACCGACGCCGGTTCGAGCCCGAGGCGGCGGCACACGCCTTCTTCCACCGAAGGCGGCAGGTGCGCGAAGGTGCCCACGGCACCGGACAGCTTGCCGACGGAGATGGTCTGCCGGCCGCGGGCGACACGCGCCCGATCGCGGACCAGTTCCGAGTACCAGAGCGCCAGCTTCATGCCGAGCGTCATCGGCTCGGCATGCACGCCGTGCGTGCGGCCGATCATCGGCGTCCGACGGTGCTCCTCGGCGCGCCCGTGGATCGCGGCCATGAGCCCGTCGATGAGCTTCAGGATGAGGTCGCAGGCTTCCTGCATCTGCAGGGCCTGCGCGGTATCGATGACATCCGACGAGGTCAGGCCGAAGTGCAGCCAGCGCGCGCTCGGCCCGGCGAACTCCGCCACCGACGTCGTGAACGCGATCACGTCGTGCTGCGTGACCTTCTCGATCTCGTTGATGCGGTCGACGCTGAAGTTCGCTTTCGCTCTCAGCTCCGCGGCATCCGCGGCGGGCACGATGCCTTCCTCGACCAGCGCGTCGACCGACGCCAGCTCGACCTGCAGCCAGGTCTCGTATCTCTTCTGGTCGCTCCAGAGGCGACCCATTTCGGGATTCGTGTAGCGCTCGATCATGTGCGGTGGATGCGATTCCTCAAGTCAGAGCAAGCCGCTCGCGCGGCAGGGTGAGACCGTTGACGTCTCCCAGAACGGTGGCGGCCAGGGCCTCTTCGGCAAAGAGCGCCTGCGCGACACGATCCATGTCGTCCCTGGTGACCTTCTCGACGCCTTCGAGCGTTTCGTCCAGCGTCACGAAGTGCTGGAAGTAGATTTCCTCCCGGGCCAGGTTCGACATCCGGCTGGAGGTGCTCTCGAGGTTCAGCATCAGGCTGCCCTTGAGGTGGTCCTTGGCGCGCCGGAGTTCGTCCTCGGACGGCGGCTCGTGCTTCACGCGGCGGATCTCGCCGACGACGACGTCCACCAGCTCACCGACGGCCTCGTTCGAGCAGCCGGCGTAGACCGTGAAGCAGCCCGAGTCGCGATAGGCATTCAGTCCGCTGAACACGGAATAGGCCAGCCCGCGCTTCTCGCGCACGTTCTGGAAGAGCCGCGAGCTCATCGAGCCGCCGAGCACCGTATTGAGCACGTAGCTGGCGTAGCGGTCCTCGTGGTCCTGTTGAAAGCCGTCGGTGCCGAGGCACACGTGGCTCTGTTCGAGGTCCTTGCTGCGAATCAGCACGTGCGGCACCACGACCGGCGCTACCTCGATCGTCGTGTCGGGCGCACCGGGCAGGTCGCCGAAGTACCGCTCGGCCAGTGCCCGCACCTGCGCTGCCGTCACATTGCCGGCGGCGGACACAATCAGGTTCCCCGCGTGGTACGTGCTGGCGAAGTACCTGCGGAGGGAGTCCTGGTCGAAGGCCGACACCGTCTCCGGAACGCCAAGAATCGGCCGGCCGAGCGGGTGATCCTTCCAGAACTGCTCGGAGAAGAGCTCGTGGACGAGGTCGTCCGGCGTGTCCTCGACCATCTTGATCTCTTCGAGGACGACCTTCTTCTCGCGTTCGATGTCGTCGGCCGCGAACTTCGGCCGGCGCACGATGTCGGAGAGGACCTCCAGCGCGAGCGGCAGGTGCTCGTCGAGCACCTTCAGGTAATAGCTGGCGTATTCCTTCGCCGTGAAGGCGTCCATCTGCCCGCCGATCGAGTCGATGGTCTGGGCGATATCCTCGGCCGACCGCGTCCCGGTGCCCTTGAAGAGCATGTGCTCGACGAAGTGGGCGATGCCGGCGTGCTCCACGGGCTCGTGGCGGGAACCGCGCGCCAGCCAGACGCCGATGGAGACCGACCGGACGTGCGGCATGGGCTCCGTGAGGACACGGAGACCATTCGGAAGAACGTCTCGGACTACCTGTGGGTCGGGCACGGCGGGGCTGGAACATCTATTATCCATCTGAGCCGCGGTCCGCGCGACACGATTCATGGAACAGCGTCCCGATCTCGCCGAATTCACGCCCGAGGAACTCGAAAACGTCCTGGCGGATACCGGTGCGCCCCGCTTTCACGGCCGCCAGATCTACCGCTGGATCCACCGCCGGGGCGTGGACCGCTTCGAGGACATGACGGACATCCCCCGGGATCTGCGCGCGATGCTCGCCGCCGAGTTCCGGATCGAGAGTCCGCGGGTTCTTGCCGACGCGACCTCCACCGACGGCACGCGCAAGCTCGCGCTGGCGATGGCCGACGGCCGCCAGATCGAGGCCGTGTTCATCCCCGACACACCGTCGATGACGTTCTGCATCTCCACGCAGGTCGGCTGCGCGATGGCCTGCGACTTCTGCCTGACCGGCAAGATGGGCCTCGTCCGGAACCTGACCGCGGGCGAGATCGTGGGCCAGGTGCGTGTGCTCGCGAAGGCCACGGGCCTGCTCGGGCAGCCGTTCAACATCGTGCTGATGGGCATGGGCGAGCCGCTCCATAACTACGACGCCACGATGCGCGCGATCCGCATGCTGCACGAGCCGGACGGCATGGCGCTGTCGCCGAAACGCATCACGCTCTCGACCGTCGGCATCGTTCCGGCGATGGAGAAGCTCGCCGACGAGGAGCTGATGCCGAACCTCGCCGTGTCGCTGCACGCGACGACGGAGGAGATGCGCACGAAGCTCGTGCCGCCGAACAAGCGCTACACGCTGCGCGCGATTCTGGATGTGTGCCGCGACTTCCCGGTCCGCCATCGCGGCCGCATCACGTTCGAGTACGTGCTGCTGAACGGTGTGAACGACACCCCTGAAGACGCGAAACGGCTCGTGAAGCTGCTTGAGGGCATTCGCGGGAAGGTCAATCTGATTCCGCTCAACGCAGCCGCCGGCATCGACTACGAGCGACCGTCTGATGAGCGCGTGGACCGCTTTGCCGCCATCCTCGCGGACCGCGGCGTGACGGTGATGGTGCGGAAGAGCCGCGGCCGCGACATCCGCGCCGCCTGCGGGCAGCTCATCGTCGAGGGCGGCACAAAGAAGTCCGCCGCCCAGGTGATGGCCAACCTGATGCGCTAGGCGTTTTCACCGCTGCCCGCTCCTGTCGGGACCGGTCGCGCGGCCGTCGCTGGCGCGTGAGAATATGCCGGCTGTGTCGATGCACGCTGGCCGATTCGCCTGTGGGCTCATCCTGCTGATTGCGTCGGGCACCACGCTCCGCGGCGGCGCGCTGTCTGCGCAGACGCCCGCGCCTGCGCCTGCCGCACTGGTTGCCCGCGTCCTCGCGGCCGATACGGACGACGCCCGACGCGCGCTCGCGCGGGAGCACCCGGAGCTCGGCACGGACCCCACGTTCTCCGCGGTGAGGCAGGCGGTTGCGGCCGAGGGTGCGGCGCCGGACCCGACCCGGGCGTACAACGGATACCGCGTCCTGATCGAGGCCGCGGCGCTGGCCCGGGACGATCGACGCCGCGTTCTGGCGCTGGCCGCGCTCGGCACGCTGGGGGCCCGGAAGGCGAACTTCGCCCTGGCCGAGGCAGCGCTCTCGGAGGCCGCGGCGTACGGCGAGGCGACGCGGGACCCGGACATCATCATTCCGGCCGCCAACAACCTCGGCATCGCGTTTGTCAGCCAGGGCCGCTTCGACGAGGCACTCGCGAGCTACCGGCGGAGCCTCAGAGCCGCCGAAACAGCCGGTCGGCGGGAATCGGTGGCGCGTTCGCTGAACAACATCGGCGACGTGGCCTCCGCCCAGGGCGACTTCCGGACCGCGCTGGAGTACCTCACGCGCAGCGTGGTCATCAAGGAAACGCTGGGTGACCAGGTCGCGATCGCGAGGACGAGCAGCAACATCGGGTCGATCCACCTGCGACAGGGCAGCTTCGACCAGGCCCTCGAACGGTTCGAACGGGCGCGGGAGGTGGGACGTCGCGCCGGTAACGTGCAGTTGCAGGTCGGAGGCGCGATCGACGTCGCCCTCGTCCACATCGCGCAGGGCCGCGGAGCCGAGGCGCTCAGCGTGCTGCAGGACGCGCTGCCGCTGGCGGAAACGCTCGCCGACCCGGTCCTGCTCGGCGACCTCTGGCAGTCGCGCGGTCGCGCCTCACTCGGTGCGCGGAACTGGAGCGAGGCGCGCGCGGCCCTCTCCACCGCGCTCGGGATCCAGGAGACGAGCGGCAACCGCGCTGGTCAGGCCGACACGCTGCTGGAACTGGCCCGCCTGGAGCTGCGCAGCAGGCAGCCGGCGGCCGCGTTGCCCTACGCCACGCGTGCCACCGACATCGCGCGACGCATCGGGCTCGCACCCGCGCTCTGGGCCAGCCTGAGCCTGCTCGGCTCGGCGTATACCAGCCTCGGACGCCAGGACGAGGCCATCGCCGCGTTCACCGCGTCCATCGCGGAGGTGGAGCGCGCGCGGCAGCAGGTCGCGGGCGGCGCGGAGGATGTGCGCCGGTTCTTCGAGGAGAAGACCACGCCGTACTACGAGCTGGCGGCGCTCCATGCCTCGGCCGGGCGCGCCGGCGAGGCGTTCTCGCTGATGGAACGCGCCCGGGCGCGGGTGCTGCTCGACCTCATCGCTGGCGGCAAGCCGATTCTCGGCCCGCTGACGGCGCCGCAGCGGGCGCGCGAAGCCGCGCTCAACGCCGAGATCGCGGTGCTCTACGACCGGCTGGACTCCGTCGCAGCCGGCGCCGGCAATGCCGCCGCGCAGGCCGCCGAGGTGGCCCGCATCGAGGCAGCACTCTCACAGGCGCGACGCGCGCGCGAGGAGTGGCAGTTCGAGACGTTCGGCGCGCACCCGGACCTGGCGTTCAGCCGCGGCGAGGCGCCGGTCGTGCCGCTCGAGGACGCCGTCCGGTCGCTGCCGTCGGCTACGGCCGCGCTCGTCTTTCTCTCGGAACCCGACCGCACGCGGGCACTCCTCGTGTCCCGCGATGCGAAGGGTGCGCCCCGCGTCCAGTTGCTGGAGATCCCGATCACGCGCCGCGCGCTCGATGCCAGGGCCGAGGCGTTCCGGCGACAGATCGCCAGACGCGACCTCGGGTTCTCCTCCGAAGCCCGCGCGCTCTACACGCTGCTCGTGGCCGAGGCCGAACGGGCGATCGGCACGTCGCACATCGTGATCGTGCCGGACGGGCCGCTGTGGAACCTGCCGTTCCAGGCCCTGATGAGCCCACGCGGCCGGTTCCTGATCGAAGAGCGCGCCGTCAGCTATGCACCGTCGCTCTCGGCGATGTACCGGTTGCGGGAACGGCGCGAGCAGCGCGGCACGCGTCCGGATCGGCTGGTGGCGCTCGGCGATCCGGCAGGTCCGTCTGGAAACGGACGGCTGCCGCACGCCGCGCGTGAGGTCCGGGGGCTGGCGACGCTCTACGGGCGCGACAGCCGCGTGTTCACGGGACCCGCCGCCACGGAAGGCGCGCTGCGGACCGCCGCGCGCGAGGCCAGCGTGGTGCACATCGCCACACACGGCGAGCTGGGGCCGTCCAGCCCGATGTATTCCTTCCTGACGCTGGGAGGCACCGCGGGCGCGGTGGATCCCGCCGAGGACGGGCGCCTCGAGGCCTGGGAGGTCGCCAACCTCGCCCTGCCGGTGGAGGTCGCCGTGCTCTCGGCGTGCGAAAGCGCTCGCGGCGCCACGGGAGGTGGCGAAGGCGTGATGGGACTCTCGTGGTCGCTGTTCGCCGCGGGCGCCTCGACCGCCGTCGTCAGTCTCTGGAAGGTGGACTCCTCGAGCACGACGGACCTCATGCTCGCGTTCCACCGCGCGCGGGTCACGGCGCGAGCCATGCCCGGGGCGGCTGGATCTGGTCGCACCTCGCCGGGCCGAACCGCCGCCGCCATGCGGACCGCGTCGCGGGCCCTGCTGGCCACGCGCGAGTACCGCCATCCGTTCTACTGGGCAGGCTTCATCGTCGCCGGCGCGCCGTAGGCGGGGCAGCGTCTATCGGGAGCCCGGCAGCGACGCGAGCAGTGCGGCGGCCTGGATGCGGGTGGCCTCGTCCGCGCCCGCGCGTCTGAAGGACACCGCGGCGTCATCAAGCAGGCCCGCGCGCGCTTCAAGAATGCCCAGCGTCAGCCGGTCGTCGCCGAGCGCGACGCGCGCCCGGGCGATGGCGTCCGCTTCGGAGCCGTGGAGGATCCGGAAGCGGGCTTCCGGTCGTGGCGGTTCGGGCGCCGACACGTCGCCACTCGACGTGTGCGCGGTCACCTGCCAGGAGTACACGACGCCCGGCCGGAGGTCCGACTCCGGCACCCAGGCCGTCGTCGTGAGCTTGGCCCGCGCCACTTCGCGGAACTCCTCATCGAACACCCGCACCGTGTAGCTGCGGGCCTCGGCCACGCGGCTCCACCGGAACTCCGGGCGGGGGCGCTCGACCGCCGTGGCGACCGGGGCGTCGAGCGTCAACGGCGGCTCCGGCTCACTCGCGCCGAGCAGCGTGCCCGCACGGCCCTCCAGGAACGCGATGTCGTCCGGCACCTCGACGCGGCCCGCCGCGAGCACCCGCACCACCAGCGCGCGGTCTTCGGGATTGAGCGAGTCGACAGGCGGGGGAACCGCCGTACGAGCCGCGTCGCTCGACGCGGGTCCGGGCGACGGATCACGCTGGAGGACCACCGCGAGCACGAGCGCGGCCGCGGCGCCCAGCCCCAGCGGCACGCCGACGGCCCACGCGCGACGACGCCGACCCGCAGTGGGCGCCGCGGCCGTGGACTCGCGACCCGCGGCCTGGACGGCGTCGATCGCCCGCTGCACGGCACGACGATCGGCGAGATCCTCCTCGCACCGCGCGCACGTGGCGAGATGCGCCTCGGCCCACTCGCGATCGGCCGCATCGATCGTGCCGGTGGCGAGCGCGTCCAGCACCTCGTCCTGCAGGTGCGCGTCGTCATCCGGCCCGGACGCCAGAGCCCGGCTGACCGCCTCGGCCACACGCCGGAGCCGGATGTCCTCAGCGGTCACCACTGCCTCCACGCCTGAAATGACGCCGGCACGACTCGAGTATTACCAACGTCGCCTTCACACGACTGCTCCGAGCCTTCGGGCCAGCCGGGCCCGCCCGGCCTTGCGGAGGTTGATGATCTGCTGCCGCGTCAGGCCCAGCCGCGCGGCAATCGCCTCGTCGTCGAGGGGCAGGTCTGACCAGAGCGCCTGCAGCTCCCCGATCGGCAGGTCGAGCGCCGAGGCAATGCCGGCCAGGGACACAACACTCGTGGCGGGCAGCGTCTGCAGCACCGACGACCCGTCGGCATCGCGCAGATTCATCAGCAGCGCCACGCGCTGCCGGATCGGCAGCTCGACGATCTCGGCCCAGGTCCTGGCCAGCATCGCGCGGTGTTCGAGGACCTCGGCGATGCCCGGAGCCGGATCGAGCAGTTCATCCCGCCCCGATCCGGCGACCGGGACAAGCGTCAGCCGCGTCTCGCCCAGCAGGTGCGCCAGCGCATCGACGAACGCGGCGAGCGGCAGCGGACGGCCTGCGCGGCGCAGAATCGCATCCACGAGCACGGGTAGCGGTGCGCCCGGGTCGAGGTCCCATTCACCGGCCACGCCGTGCGGGTCGCGCAGGAATGCGCAGTCGGCCGCCGGCGGCAGACCCGCCGCGTCAGCACTTGCGCACAGCCACCCACCTTGCGCATCCCGCGTCAGCCGCGTGTCCGGGTGGTGTGCCACCGCGTACCGCACGCGGTTGCGGAAGCGCGTGCGCTCCGGAAAGCGCTCGCGCAGGAACGTGTAGCAGGCGTTCTCGCCCGCGCTGGTCACGTAGCCCAGCAGGTTCTCGATCGGCTCGCCCGCTCCGGCCCGCAGGCTCCAGAGACGCCGCACCAGCTTGAGGCTCGCCTCCGCCACGACGTCCTCGCGGTGCGCGGCCGCTCCGGTCGTGTCCCGCAGCGCGCGGCTCACCGATTCGCGGAGCGTGCTCTCGACGTCTCCGCCGAGCAGGCCGTCGAGCGCGGTGCGGGCCTCGGCGTCCGTCTTCGCCGACAGAAACGGCTGCAGTCGAGGGTCGCCGGTCAGGACCTGAGTCGCGGACACCATGCAGGGTCGCCGGCGATCGTAACGCGGGCTCTCCCGCGACGAGCGGACATGCGCGTCGCGCGGACTTTCTTTTCACCTTGGTAATACGCCGCCGGCGTGTGCGTCCGCGGGAACTGCCCGCGCAAGCGCACACCGGGAATACGGCGCCCCTGTTGCCGTCAGTCCTCGTGTCATCACTCGCTGCGTCACGCAGCGAGCGGACACACGAGGACTTCGGCATGCACAACAGGACAGCGCATCTGATCAGGCTCGGCCTGGTCCTGCTCATCGGATTCGCCGCACCAGGCACCGCGCTGGCGCAGCTGAGTAATCTGGTCGTCACGCACCTCACGCCGGCGTTCGACCCGGCGGTCAAGGACTACAAGGTTCCGAAGACGGCCAACTGCTCGCTGCCGGTCACGGCCACGCTCGCCAACCCGGCGCACCGGCTGTATGTCGCCAACATGGAAACGGCGAGCGGCGCGACGCGGAATGCGTGGGTCTGCAGCGGCTCGGGCAAGGTGAGCATCGTCGTCTACCAGGGCTGGACCGAGGTCGGGCGCTACTCGATCACGCCGGATCCCGCGCTCGCGCCGCCACCGCCGCCCAAGCCGGCCGGGTGGGGCACGCTCTCCGCGCTGGACATCGCGGGGCTGAGTCCGGCATTCGCTCCGGGGGTCACGACGTACCAGCTGGTGCGTACGTCGTGCAGCGTGCCGGTCACCGCCACGCTCGGCTATGCCGGCAACCGGCTGATTGTCGCCAACGGGGAGGCCGTCTCCGGAACGACGCGGAACGCCTGGGTCTGCAACGGCGCCACGACGATCAGCGTTGTCATCTACGACAACTGGACGGAGCTCCGCCGCTACACCGTGAACGTGGTCGACGGTAGCGGCATGACGGAAACAGGCAGTGGCACGGGGGGCGGCAGCACGCCGCCACCGCCACCGCCACCGCCACCGCCACCCACGTCGGAACCGACACCCCTCCCGACGGCGCTGCCCACGCCGACCTGGGGCGCGCTGCCCGCGCCGCAGCCCATCAGCACGGAGCGCGCGCTCGCGCTGCTGAACCAGGCCACGTTCGGCCCGACGGCCGCCGCGCTGGCGGACGCCAAGGCGAACGGTCTCGAGCGCTGGATCGAGGCACAGTTCCGCGCGCCGGAGACCGCCATCCCCGACGGGCTGAGTCTCGACGCGCTGCGGGCGCAGACCTTCACGAACTGGATCTCGGCACCCGACCAGCTCCGCCAGCGCGTCGCCTTCGCACTCGGCCAGACGC
>JBIKWH010000307.1:0-3454 GCA_044356435.1 Vicinamibacterales bacterium | reverse complement strand
ACACCGAACACCTCGCGCGACGCGCCCGCCGTGGAGGCCGGCTGTCCGTGCCCGTGCTTGAACGCGCCGCCCGCGCGCGTGAACCCGTCGCCCGCGCTGTCGAGCACCTCGGGGGCATCCATGTAGCCCACGCGCGAGGTGACGAGCGTGACGCCGTTCGCTTCGTCGAGCCCGGCCAGCAGCCGGGCCAGCCAGTCCGGCTCGGCCTCCGTATCGTTGTTCAGCAGCGCCACGTAACGGCCGCGCGCTTCCCGGACGCCCGCGTTGTTGCCGCCGGTGAAGCCGGTGTTGCTCTCGAGGCGAACCACGCGCACCCACGGGAACGACGCGCGGACGAACGCCTCCGTACCGTCATGCGATCCGTTGTCGACGAGGATCGTCTCGGCGTCGACGCCGCGCTGCGCCGCGACCGCTCGGAGGCACCGGTCGAGGTGCGCCCTGCCGTTCCACGAGACGATGACGATCGAGACGAGCGGCGCAGTGCTCCTCTCGACGCTCCTGTCGACGCTCATGCGCGCACCAGGCGGCGATAGACGTCGGCGGTCAGCCGGGCCGTCCGTCCCCACGTGAACCCGGCCGCCCGGGCCTTGCCGCGCGCGACGAGCTCGTCCCGCAGCGTCGCGTCGTGCAGGATGCGCGTCACCGCATCGGCCCACCCGTCCGCGTCCTCCGGGTCCACGAGCAGCGCCGCGTCACCGGCCACCTCGGGCAGCGACGCGGCATTCGAGGCCACGACCGGCAGCCCCGCGGCCATCGCCTCGATGATGGGAAACCCGAAACCTTCATAGCGCGAGGGATACACGAGCAGAGCTGCTCGGCGATACAGGCGCGCAAGCACGGCGTCGTCCACCCGGCCCAGCGCCACCACGCGTCCCGGATCCTGGGACGTCAGCGCCGCGATCTCTCCGCGGTCGACACCGGCCAGCACGAGCGGCACCGCGGGACCCCCGCGTTGTTCGATGGTGGTCAGCGCGCGCAGCACGACGTCTGGGTTGCGGCGCGCATGAATCTCACCCACATGCAGCGCGAACGGCTCGCGGATGCCGCCGGGAAGCGGCGCGTCGGCGTCGGCGTCCCCGTCACGGCCGGATCCCGCGAACATCGCCTCGACCGCCAGCGGCACCACGGTCACGCGGTCCGGGCCGAGACCGTAGGCCGCCTGAATCTCGGACGCCGAGAAGTGCGACGGCGCGATGACGGCGTCCGCGCGCTGGGCGCTGATCCGGTAGTACGCCCGGCGGAGCGCGTCGCGCTCGTGCGGGTACCACTCAGGGTGCCGGGCGTAGGAGACGTCGTGGATGCTGACGGCCACCGGCATCGGGGCGAAAAAGGGCGCCGTATAGGCGAGCGTGTGGAGCACGTCGACCCGGGCGCGCGCAGCCGAGCGCGGCAGGCCCACGAGGACCCAACCAGGATTGCCTGGCGGATGCCACGCCTCGCCCACCTGCCCGACGCCGTCTGGTAAGCCGCCGGGTACGCCCTCAGCTCCACCACCGATGACCGTGACGCGGAGGTCGGGCAGCGCCGCCAGCGCGCGCGTCAACCCGCGGGCGTAGCGGCGGACACCCGCGGCGGGCGAGGCGAACGCGCGGCCATCAATGCCGACGTGCAGGGTCGCGTGCCGGTCCGACGTGGTCAATCGATCTCGATGCGCAGCCGGCGCAGCGCCCGGCCTGTACGGCCGGCTATCTCCCGCGCCTGCGCTTCGCGCGCCGCGGGAATGGACGGCGAGCTGACAACGACGGCCCCGGCGCTGTGCCGTTTGAACACGGTGTCGAGCTGGTCGAGCCCGCCTTCGACCGGAATCCCGTCGATCCAGGTGCCCGCCTTCGCCGGGTCGTCGTCGATGAACGCCACGGGCTTCATCTCCCAGTCGGTGTTGGCGCGCAGTTCCCTGACGAGGAGCTGCCCGAACGAACCCGCGCCATAGATGACCACCTTGCGGCTCCGCTTGCTCTTGACGGCCGCGGCCATGCTCATCGCCCGGAACGACCCGCGGGTGACGACGACGGCCGTGGTCAGCAGCAGCGCGTCCAGCGCGAACACGGTCCGCGAAAAGCCTTCCATCCGGTAGACAAACGCCGCGACGAGTACGGAGAGCAGCGACCCCATGCCCACGCCGCGGAGCACGGCCGTCACATCCCGCAGACCGAAGGTCTGCCAGCTCCGGCGGTAGAGCCCCGAGGTGTAGAGGGACGCGAGCTTGAGCCCGACCACGGCCGGCAGCGACGAGCCGAAGAACGGCAGAAAGTGCATCAGCTCGTCGTCGGGAAACCGCAGCCAGTAGGCAAAGTAGTAGCAGGCGCTGATGAGGACGAGGTCGAGCAGCACCTCGCCGGCGTGCCAGCGGAACGTCAGATCCTTGATGAGCGGCGCGTACGAGGACTTCTTCAGTGCCGAGAAATCCTGCGCGTTGTAGGCCGGCACGCGCGCCAGGAAGACGCCGAGGAGCGTCAGCGAGACGACGAAGAGCGCGACCGTCGGCAGCATGACGTCCTGACTGCCACGTGTCAGCCCGAGCGCGACCGCGAACCCGATGACCCCGATGAGATAGAGCACGCGCACCGCGCTGCGCTCGGAGAAGCCGAGCGACACGAGGCGATGCGAGACGTGGTCGGTGCCGCCGCGCGTCGCCGGACGGCCGGCCAGCCGCCGCAGCACGAGCACGAACGCGGTATCGAACAGCGGCATCACCAGCAGCAGCACCGCGGTCAGCGACGGCTTCCCCAGCGTCTCACCGGCGCCGAACACCGGTACGAGCGAGGCCCCCGCCAGCACCGCGCCGATGAAGAGGCTGCCGCAGTCACCCATGAACAGGCGCGCGCGGTTGCGGTTCCAGTAGAGGAAGCCGAGGAGCGCCCCGGCGAGCGCGACCAGCAGACCCGCGAGCACGGGCCCAAGCGCCACCCACTCCGTGACCGCGAGCCCGAGCGCCGCGATGAGGCCGACGCCGGCGGCCAGGCCGTCCATGTTGTCGAGCAGGTTCATGGCGTGGCAGACGCCGGCGAACCAGATGATGGCGAGCACCGTCCCACCCAGTCCGAGCCCACCGAGTTCGGTGTCCGCGAGGGCGAAGATCAGAAACGCGCCGGTGATGAGCGACCCGACCAGCTTGGCGAGCGGCGAGAGCTGCACGCGGTCGTCGACCAGCCCCAGCGCCCACATCGCGAAACCGGCCATCGCCACGGGTACCCAGGGCCCGGCGGGCGACGCCTCCGGCAACGCCGCGAGGCACAGCGCGCCGGCCACGACGGCCACACCGATCGCGAGGCCGCCCATCGTCGGCGTCGGCTGGTCGTGCCAGCGGTCCGGCCGCGGGGGAACGACCGCGCCGAATGCGGGGGCGAGACGACGCACGACGGCCCCGAGCAGCAGGGCCGCCACCGTGGCCACCGCGAAGGTGGCAGCGAGGGGGAGCGTGGTGATCAACACGATTCGGACCCGCCCGCCGGCG
>JBIKWH010000308.1:0-3454 GCA_044356435.1 Vicinamibacterales bacterium | reverse complement strand
GTCGCCGTCCAGGGTGACGCTCGCGCCCTTCGTCGTTGTGATCGCGCTCATGCGGCGCCTCCCATGGCCCGGACCGCGTCCGCCTCGGTCGGATACAGCTTCAGGAAATTGTGCGCGCCGGTCATCGTCAGCATCGTCTCCACGCGCTTCTGCACCCCGGCCAGCGCGAGTGTGCCGCCCGCGCCGCTCGCCTGACGGTACAGGTCCATCAGGCAGCCGATCGTCGCGCTGTCGACGTAGCTGACCGAGCTCAGGTCGATCACGACCTTGCGCGAGTCTCCGGTCAGGAGCGCCGAGACGCTCTGGGTGAAGTCCGAGAGCAGCGGATACATCAGCCGGGACTCCGAGAGGCGGACAACGGCAACGTCGCCAACGCGGTCAGATGAGAGGTTCATTCGATGACTCCTGTTGCGGGGGGTGCGGCGAGTGGATGGAGCCGCGCGAGGTCTTCGGTCCGGACGGCCTCGATCTGCCGGGCCAGCTCGGCGCGGCCGCGGCTGATTCGCGACTTCACCGTGCCGTCCGGGAGACTCAACCGCTCCGCGATCTCCTCGTAGGTGAGTTCCTGGAGATCCCGGAGCACCACGGCAGTGCGCATGGCCGCCGGCAGCCGGTCGAGGGCGCGCTTGAGGAGGGCGGCCTGATCCTGCGCCTCGAGGATCTGATGCGGGCTCCGGTCAGCGGAGGCCGGCGCGAGGACGTCCACGTCGAGGTCGCGGTTGACGGCTTCGCGCTCCTTGCGAAGCGAACGATAGTGGTCGATGCAGAGATTGCGCGTGACGCTGTAGAGCCACGTCTGGAAGTTGGCGCGACGGTCGAACGTCGCGAGCGACCGGAAGACCTTGATGAAGACGTCCTGTGTGAGATCCTCGGCCTCGTCAACGTTGCCCACGAACTTATAGGCGATGTTGAAGACCTTGCGCCGGTGGAGACGCACGATCGTCTGCCACGCCAGTTCGTCGCCGTTCAGGCACTGCTGAATCAGCGCCGCGATGTCGGTGTCGGGGCCGGGCGAGGGAGGAAGCGTCACGTGGGCCGGTCCGCCGGATGGCGTGGCAATGTCGCATGATAACATTCGCTTTCGACGCGCCTCTCCAGTTCCGGTGTCAGAACCCTTCCTTCAAACGTCGTCAGGCCTTCTCTGCGACGGCGTGCCGCTTGCTTCGGTCGCCGATGCGCTCGGGACACCCGCCTATGTCTATTCCGCGCCCGCGATCCGCGCGGCGTACCGCAGGCTCGACGACGCGTTTGCGGGTTTTCCGCACCGGATTCACTTCGCGCTGAAGTCCAACTCCACGCTGGCGCTGCTGCGCGTGCTGCGCGAGCTCGGCAGCTACGCGGATGCGAACTCGGTCGGTGAATTGCAGGTGGCCGGGCGCGCCGGGTTCACGCCGGACCAGCTGGTCTTCACCGGCGTCGGCAAGACGCGCGAGGAACTGGCCTACGCGATCGGTCACGGTATCGCGGCGATCAACGCGGAGTCCCCGGGCGAGCTCGACCGGATCGCGGAGGTCGCGAAGGCACTCGGCACGACCGCCCGGGTCGCCCTGCGCGTGAATCCGGACATCGATGCGAAGAGCCATCCCAAGATCTCGACCGGGATGAAGGTGAACAAGT
This sequence comes from Vicinamibacterales bacterium, assembly GCA_044356435.1. Taxonomy (GTDB): domain Bacteria; phylum Acidobacteriota; class Vicinamibacteria; order Vicinamibacterales; family UBA2999; genus CANKJK01. The sequence continues at coordinate 1,837 of JBIKWH010000308.1, read as the reverse complement.
TCGGCGTGCCGATCGAGGATGCCCCGGCCATCTATCGCGAGCGCCTCGGCCGGCCGGAACTGGATCTGGTCGGTGTGCATGTCCACATCGGTTCCCAGATCACGTCCGTCGAGCCGATGGTGCGCGCGGCGACCGCGCTGTGCGACCTCGCCATCGCGCTGAAAGCGGACGGCGTTCCCCTCGAGCACGTGGACCTCGGTGGCGGCCTCGGCGTGTCCTACGACGGCCAGCCGGTGCTGAGCGAGGCCGCGTACGCGGCCGCCGTCCTGCCCGCCTTGCGGCGCGCGGGTCTGCCGGTCGTGCTTGAACCGGGTCGCGCGCTCGTCGCGGCTGCGGGCGCGCTGCTGGCCACTGTCGTCGACATCAAAGAATTCCCGGGCGGTCGGCGCTTCGCCGTGCTCGATGCCGGCATGACCGAGTTGATCCGGCCGGCGATGTACGGCTCGTTTCACCGGATCGTGCCGGTTGGCCCTGTGGCCCCTGGCCCGTCGTTGACCTGGGATGTCGTGGGGCCGATCTGCGAGAGCAGCGATGTCTTTGGCCGCGATCGGGAACTGCCGTCCCTTGAGGTCGGCGACCGTCTCGCCATTCTTGATGCGGGCGCCTACGGTGCCGTGATGGCGTCCAACTACAATCGTCGCCTGCTGTGCCCGGAGGCGCTCGTGGACGGCGGGACATGGACGACGATCCGCCGTCGGCAGACGCTCGACGACGTGCTCGCGCTCGAGGTGTGATCGATGGTGGCTGGGCCGCGCGGACGCCTGATCGTCTTTGAGGGTCTCGACCAGAGCGGCAAGCAGACGCAGTCCGAGCTCCTCCGCGATGCGTTGACGGCTGGCGGCCAGCGCGTCCGGCTGCTCTCCTTTCCGGACTACGACACGGCGATCGGCGAAGAGATCCGGCGCGCGCTCGGCGGCGAACGCGACTACGGTCCCGACGTCATGCAGTTGCTCTACGTCGCGAACCGGTACGAGTACCGGGCCGAGATCGAGCGCGGCCTGGCCGAGGGCGTGATCTTCGTCTGCGACCGGTATCTCGCGTCGAGTGTCGCCTACGGAGAGGCCCAGGGCCTCGACCCCGCGTGGCTGCTGACGATTCAGCAGAACCTGCCTGCGCCCGATCTGACGTGCCTGCTCGACATCGCGCCCGAGCGCGCCGCCGCGCGCAAGGTTGCCGACCGCGACAAGTACGAGCGCGACCTCGCCCTGCTGGGCCGGGTCCGCGAGAGCTACCTCCGCCAGAGCGCGTCCGGCTGGGTCGTCATGGACGGCGCCGGCGATCGCGCGGCTATCGCCCGACAGGTCCGTGAGGTCGTGGCAGCTCGGCTCGGGCTACCACCAGCGCCCTGACCTCCGCCGCACCGGCCGCGCGCAGCACCCGGGCGCACGCCTCCAGCGTCGCCCCGGTGGTCCGCACGTCATCCACCAGCACCAGTACGCGGTTCTCCACGAATACCGGTACGGGCCGCCAGGACCATCGGACCAGCGCGAACGCGTGATCGACATTCCGCTGGCGGCCACTGGCCGCCAGTCGGGTCTGCGACGGCGTCCATCGCCGTCTGCGCAGCGCCCCGAGTACGGGTACACCCAGCTGCCCGGCGATCACCTCCGCCTGATTGAAGCCACGTTGCAGCCGCTTGAGCGGGTGCAGGGGCACCGGCACCACGGCGTCGACGCCGTCCAGCAGGTCACCCGCGCGCTCGCGGGCCATGCCACCCAGGCGGGAAGCGATGGAGCGGAAGCCCTCGTACTTCATCTGCTGGATCAGTGTCCGGAGGACATGCTCGTAGGTGCCGCATGCGCGGAGCTGTGCGACCGCCGGGTTGGTGCCGCGGCAG
>JBIKWH010000306.1:0-3455 GCA_044356435.1 Vicinamibacterales bacterium | reverse complement strand
CGGCTACCGCAACGCGCAGGCCACCGTGCTCGCGCCCACCGGCACCATCGGCTTCATGATGGACTGCGACACGACCGGCGTGGAGCCGGACATCGCGCTGGTCAAGTACAAGAAGCTGGTCGGCGGCGGGTTGATGAAGATCGTCAACCAGACCGTGCCGATGGCCCTCGGCAAGCTCGGCTACACGCAGCCGGAAGTCGACGCCATCGTCCACTACATCGATGAGCACGAGACAATCGAAGGCGCGCCGTTTCTCAAGGACGAGCACCTGCCCGTGTTCGACTGCGCGTTCAAGCCGTCGCAGGGTGAGCGGTCCATCCACTACATGGGCCACATCCGCATGATGGGCGCCACGCAGCCCTTCATCTCCGGCGCCATCAGCAAGACGGTGAACGTGCCGCGCGAGGCCACGGTCGAGGAGATCGAGAAGGCCTACCTCGAGTCGTGGCGCCTGGGCGCCAAGGCCGTCTCCATCTATCGCGACGGCAGCAAGCGGACGCAGCCGCTCAACACGTCGAAGGCCGGCGTGGCCGACACGCGGAACGCCGACGGCGTGCGCGAGCTGGTGAAGGAAGTCGTGAAGGTCGTCGAACGGCCGTCGCGGAAGAAGCTGCCGGACGAGCGGCAGTCCATCACCCACAAGTTCGACATCGCGGGTCACGAGGGCTACATCACCGTCGGGCTCTTTGCCGACGGGACGCCCGGCGAGATCTTCCTGACGATGGCCAAGGAGGGCTCGACCATCTCGGGCTTTGCCGACGCCTTCGCGCAGGCCATCTCCTACGCGCTGCAGTACGGCGTGCCGCTCCAGGCGCTGGTGGACAAGTTCAGCCACGCGCGCTTCGAGCCCTCTGGGATGACGAAGAACCCCGAGGTGCGCTTCGCCAAGTCGATCGTCGACTACATCTTCCGGTGGATGGCCACCAAGTTCCTCTCGCAGGACGCGCAGTTCCGGGCGGGCGTGAACATGAAGGACGAGGCGGCACCGGCGCCGAAGGCCGAGGTGGCGGAGCCGGTGGTTGCGGCTGTGGCTCTTAAGGCAGACGCTGCACCGAAGCCCGACCTCAACGGCCCGAAGGGCTCGGAGTTCGCGGCGATTCAGAACCAGGAAGATGCGCCGCCGTGCAGCACGTGCGGCAGCATCATGATCCGCAGCGGCGCCTGCTACAAGTGCGCGAACTGCGGAACGACGAGTGGGTGTGCGTAACACTCGTCGTTCCTAAAGGAACTGTGTCTGCCGGACCGGCTTAACGCCGGTCCTTGAGGAGCGGCTGCGCATAAACGCGACCGACTGATTCAGACCGGCCCCGGCGAGCATATCGCTGGGGCTTTTTTCTTTTCCGGGAGTGCGGTGGCGATGGAGAAGCGGCGGATCGGATCCCTTGACGTGTCGGTCGTCGGCGTCGGGTGCAATACGTTCGGGTGGCCCGTGTTGCCGAACACGCTGGACGCCGCGGGGACGGCGGCCGTCGTGCACGCCGCGCTCGATGCCGGCATCAACCTCTTCGACACCGCCGAGTCCTACGGCGAGAGCGAAGTGCTGCTCGGCCAGGCGTTGAAGGGCCGACGGCGGGAGGCCGTGATCGCCACGAAGTTCAGCAAGGCCGACCCGGCCTCGATGCGCACGTCCCTCGACGCCAGCCTCCGTCGGCTCGGCACCGACTACATCGACCTCTGGCAGCTCCACAGGCCGGACCCGGCCGTGCCGTTCGCCGACACGCTCGGCGTGATCGCCGACGCGATGGCCGCAGGGAAGGTGCGCGAAGGCGGGTGCTCCAACTTCACCGTGGCGCAGCTGGCCACGGCAGCAACCGCGTCTGCCGCCGCGCCCGCGGTCGAGCGGCCACCCGTGGCCGGTGCGCCAGCGGCGACGGTGCGTCCGTCATTCGCCAGCGTGCAGAACGAGCTCAGCATCCTCCAGCGGGAGGCGATGGATGTCGTCCGCCACTGCGAGGAGAGCGGCACCGCGTTTCTGCCGTACTTCCCGCTGGCCAATGGTCTGCTCACCGGCAAGTACCGTCGCGGCGCGACAGGCGGTCTCGATACTCGGCTGACATCCGGCCCGATGGCCAGCCGGCTGACCGGTGAATCGCTTGACCGTGTCGAAGCCCTCATCGTGTTCGCGGAGTCGCGAGGACACACGATCCTCGACCTTGCCTTCGGCTGGCTGCTGGCCTTTCCCGCGGTCTCATCGGTGATCGCAGGGGCACGCACCGTGGCGCAGGTCGCGGCGAATGCGGACGCCACGCGATGGCGGTTGAACGCTGCGGACATCGCCGAGGTCGCCCGGATAGTCGTGGCGTAGGAGCCGCTGCAGGATCCGGCCTGTGATGGGGATCACGCTGGAGCAGCGCGACGCCAACGAACGGGAGTCCGATTCCCCGAGGTGGATATGACGCCGATTCCGCTAGTCCTGCTCGTCGTCTCCCTTCCTCTCGCGCTTGGCGTGGTTCCGCGCAACCGGCTCTATGGCCTTCGCATGCCATTCACCATGGCATCGGACGCGACGTGGTATCGGGCGAATCGCATTTTTGCGATCGCGGCGATTGCCGGCTGTGCCTTCTGGTTGCTGCTGCAAGTCCTGGTGCCCCTGGCCTTTCCGTCGCAGCCCTCTGCGCCACGCTGGGCCGACGGACTGGGATGGACCGCGCTCGGTGTGGCCATCCTTCTGGCGGTCATGAAGTACCGCCGGCCCGTGGCCTGAACGCCGGCGGCGTACCCGGGATGACCTCGGTTGGATTCGCGCCCGTGGCCGGTGCAGACGCACGCGTGCTGATCCTCGGCACGCTTCCGGGCGTGGCCTCACTGGCGCACGGGCGGTACTACGCACAGCCTCGCAATGCGTTCTGGCCCATCATGGCGGTCGTGGCGGGTGCGGGTCCGGGTCTGCCCTACGACGAGCGCCTGCGACGTCTGGTCGCGCACCGGTTGGCTCTGTGGGACGTCTGCGCGAGCGCCACGCGACCGGGCAGCCTCGACTCGAGTATTCAGAGGACCTCAGTTCGCTTGAACGACTTCCGGCCGTTCCTGTCGTCGCATCCGGACATTCGCCTGATCTGCTTCAATGGCGCGAAGGCCGCTACTCTCTTCAAGGCCGTCGTGCCGACACTCGAGGAGCGGTGGGCGCATGTGCGTCGCGTGACACTGCCTTCCACGAGTCCCGCGTTCGCGTCCATGCCGTTGGCAGACAAGATCGAGATGTGGCGGGACGCGTTGAACCTTCGGAGAACCGCTCCATGATTCCGATGTCACCGGTCGGCGTTGTTCGCACGCCACATACCAGCACGAAGCAGATCCCGAAGGGCCCGGGTGCGAAGCACGACGCCGAGGGCGAGATCGAGGTCGACCCTGCGTTCGAAGCGGGCCTGCTCGACATCGACGGCTTCTCGCACCTCTACGTGCTGTGGGTGTTCGATCGCTCGACGGACTACGAGCTGGTCGGGACGCCGCCGACC
>JBIKWH010000305.1:0-3459 GCA_044356435.1 Vicinamibacterales bacterium | reverse complement strand
TTATCGAGGGGACCTTCTTCTCAACGTCAACCGACGGTCTGACGTTCACGACCGAGACGCTGGCGGTCTTCGGCGGCAATGACCCGGACGGTATCCGTCGTCAGGACGGTACGCTGCTGCTCTACTACGGTGGCTTCGACCCTCTGATCGGTGGGACGGTGAGCGTGGCCACGTGCCCGGACCCGGCCGCTCCCGCGGCCGTTGCGGAAACGCCCTCGACCTCGACCCCTGCGGCGACCTCCGCGCCCATGAGCGCCACGATCACCATCAGCAACACGGGCGTGTCGCCGAACAGCGTGACCATCGCGGTGGGCGGTACGGTGACCTTCATCAACAACGACAGCCGCGCGCACGACATGTCGTCCGACCCGCATCCGCAGCACTCGGACTGTTCCGCGGTGAATCAGGCGGGTTTCGTGGCGCCTGGACAGTCCCGGACGACCGCGGCCCTGACCACGGCACGCACCTGCGGATTCCACGATCACGATCAGCCGAACAACCGGAATCTGCAGGGCACGATCATCATTCAGTAGGCGGGAAGGCCCGCCCGGGCCGGTCTATTTGAACGCCCTCGTGCCGCTGAAGATCGGCGTGTTGTTGAGGAAGGCCATGCCTTCCGCCACATGACACGCAAGGCAGGCCTGGCGCTCAGCGAGAAACGCTTTCTGCGCCGCCGCGGCGTCGCCCGCCTTCATCGCCTCGTCCAGCAGCTTCCACTCGTTGGTCAGGAACATCGCTTCGCCGTTCGGCGTGCGATTCGGCCGCTTCATCAGCGCCACATTGAAGACGTCGCGCAGCTTGCCCCAGTGATAGAGCCCGAGCTGCCAGTTCTTGTCGACGATCGCGCGATAAACCTGCTCGTAGCGATAGCCCATCTGCCACATCTGCTGGTCCGTGCCGCCGGCGTAGACCTGCAGGCGCCGGAAGCGCTCCTGGTCCGTGCGGGCATCGAGCAGCCAGTCGCGGCCCGGCGCCTTGTCCTGCCCCTCTGCGAGCCCGGCGATGCCGGCCGGAAAGCGCGGCGGTTCCTTGCTCTGCGCGAGGGCGCCCGGGGCGAGTGAGCCCGGCATCAGCACAGAGGCGAGCGGGAGCGCCAGCAGGGCAGCGAGAAGCGTCGTCCGAAACGTCATGGTGTTCCTCCGACAAGCCCTTCGGGCCTGATCCACGCCGATCCTACCGGAGTAGCCTGTGGCGCGACGGCAACGGCGGGTCGGCGTCGTATCGAAGGCGCTATTGCGGCAGCCACTTCGTGACGGCCGCCTCGCCCTCCACTCCGGAGTACTCCATCAACTCGGGCGCATGCGTCGAGCGCGTATTCGTGAGGGTGATCGTCCAGGGGCGGGTAAACACCTTCGGGTCGTCGACCGTGGCCCGATACTCGAGCGTGTTCTGGTCCACGAAGGTGAAGCGCTCGGTGACGCGCATCGCATCGCTGTGGAAGTCGCCGATGATGCTGAGGCGCGAGGAATCGTTGATGTTGGTGGTCTCGATCACCAGGGTGTTCCCCTCCCAGTGGCCACGAGACGAGCCCATCCACAGCTTGACGTCACTTCCCGGTTGGGCACGGCCGTCGAGCGGCACGTAGCGGAATTCGTGCTGCGTCTCGTAGAGGAAGAGCACGTAGCCCGGCCCCTGGAGCACCTGCCACGGGCCACCGATGTCACCATCCGCTGAGCTGTACACATGTGTCCGGGGCACGGCTTCCGGCCAGCCGAGCGTCTGCGTATCGACCTGCCACTTCTCGGGGCGCGTGAAGTTCTTCGCCACGCTGAGCCGGCGTTCCGCCGCCCATGGCTGATAGGGGAGGCGACCCTCGGGCGGATCGACGATGGGCGTGGTTCTCTTCCCGCGCACGCGCAACCCTGAGCCCGCGCTGCTCGTGGTCATCATGCCGAGCCGCGCTCCACCGAGACTCATCACATGCCCCAGCGGTTCCAGGCTCATCGTGAAGGTGCCGGTCTCTGAGTTTGCCCACATGCCCTGGATGTCTGGCTGTCCGTCGGGTGTCCGCTGCGGCCACGCGCTTGCCGCGGCCGGCTTGGCTTTGGACGCTGGCTTCGCTTCGGACGCTGGCTTCGCTTTCGGCGCCGGCTTGGCGGCTTGCGCCATCAGGGCACTCTGGTCGTGACTCCAGGACGAGGCGGTCACCAGACCGGCAGTGAGTAACGCGGCGGCGAATTGTCGAGTCGTCATACCCAAGCTCCTCTCCCGGCCGAACATCTACTTGGGCGCGCCCATCCGCGAGAGCGGGACGGCGAGGCCCTTCTTGTCGTGATCGAATGCGTAGCACTGATAGTCGAACAACTGCGCGCCCGGCTCCGTGTGGCGATAGAGGGTCATGCGCATGGTCCACGGCTTGGTAAAGACCTTCGGGTCTTCGATGGTCGCCTCGTACTGCATGTGGTCCGGCCCGGTGCGGGTGTAGCGCTCGACGACGTGGAGGGCGTTGCTGTGGAAGTTGCCGGCCCGGTCAAACCACGTCCGGTCGTTGAAGTTCGTCACGTCCACCACCAGCGTGTTGCCTTCCCACCGGCCGCGTGAGTCGCCCATCCAGAACTCGACGTCGGCCTGATGGGCCGAGCCGTTGGTATAGATGCGCCGTTGCGCGTGAACATACTCGTGGAGCACGACCACATGGCCCGGTGCCTGCACGATCTGGAAGGGGAAGGGCATGTAGGTCGCCCGCGGCACGCCGGGCATGAAGCAGCGCCCGACAGGATCAAGTTCGAGCCGCTTCTCGTAGTTCTCCTGCTTCTGCTTGAGGGCCCACGGCTGATAGGGGATCTCGTTGCCCACCACCACGCCGTGGCCAGCGCGACCGTCCGAGCTGGCGGGATGGTCCTGGATGTTGACGTCCGCCGTGTTCATGGCCTGCCAGATGCCCTGCAGGTCGGGCTTGCCGTCCGGCGTGCGCGGCGGCGTATAGCGTGCAGACGCCTGTGCCAGCACCGCCCGCGGGCGCAGGGGGTGGCTGCCACCGGGTAGCCCGGCTAACAGTCCAATACTGACGAGACAAACCCACAACGACCGCCTCATGCACCCCTCCAGGAATGGCTGCCATTCTATGGCGGACGGGCCATCAGTGACCGAACGAACGTGAGGGAGGTGGTGGCCCCGCCGGGGATCGCCCTTGCTGGCCGAGGCACCGCATCGGCCGCCAGACGGAGCGCGGGCGGGTCACCAGTGACCGAACGAACGTGAGGGAGGTGGTGGCCCCGCCGGGGATCGAACCCAGACGACCCGAAGGTCAGCGGATTTTAAGTCCGCAGCGTCTACCAGTTCCGCCACAGGGCCGCACGGGGACTCTACACCCCGCTGGTCGCCCGAGTCTCGTGCTCGGCGCCAGCGATCAGCGTAAGGACGGCTGCGCGTCGAGCCAGCGGGTGAGGGCCGGCTGCTGGCGCTGCTGCACGGCGGCGCAGCTCTCGATGCGTTCGATCGCCTTGGCGAGCGAGCGCG
>JBIKWH010000304.1:0-3461 GCA_044356435.1 Vicinamibacterales bacterium | reverse complement strand
ACGCCTTCCAGGCCTGGACGTACCGGAACGGCCTGCCGTCGAGCGTGATCTTCGCGCTCGCCCAGGACGCGAAGGGCTATCTCTGGCTCGGCACGTCGATCGGCCTCGTCCGGTTCGACGGTGCCCAGTTCACCCTCACCAACCTCGGCACCCGGACACCCACGCGCCAGTCGGGCGTGCGCAGCGTGCTGGTCGCCTCTGACGAGAGCATCTGGGTGGGATTCCGGGGCCAGGGCGTCGCGCGCGTGCTGAAGGGCGCCGCCACGCTCTACGACGCCCGCGACGGGGCGCCCGGGGGCAGCACCACGCTGCTCCTCGAGGACTCCCGCAAGGCAATCTGGGCCGGCAGCAATCGGGGACTGGCCGTCTTTCGCTCGGGTCGCTGGCATCCGGTGGCCCTGCCGACCGGCGACGATGAGATCACCAGCATCTTCGAAGACACGGGCGGCCGGCTCTGGGTGGCCACGCCGCGGGACCTTCTGGTCCGTACCTCGGAGACATCGCCGTTCGCGCCCGTCAAGGCTCCGACGGGGATCACGGCGATCGTGGAGGACGCCGCCGGCGGGCTCTGGGTGGCCACGGCTGACGCCCTGCTGACCCGAGTCCAGGAGGAGACGGGGCCCGGTCAGGCCTCGATACCGACGATCAGGCTGGCCTCGTCCCCCTCGCAGGCGGGACGTGTCACGAGCGCCATTCGCGATGCCCATCGGAATCTGTGGTTCGCCACGACCCTCGGCGGCGTGTTCCGCGTGACCGACCCGAGTCGTGACGCGCCGGCCGTGGATCGTGTCGCCGGGAGCGAGGGCCCCACCGGCACCGCCTACGCCCTGCTCGAGGACAAGGAGCACGACATCTGGACCGCGACGCAGCTCGGGCTCAACCGTCTCGCCGATACGGCGGTCGTGCCGCTCGGCCCCTTCGACGGGCGCGCGCTGCCGAACGCGCTCGCCGCGCACGCGGGCGGCACGTGGATCGCCACCAACGACGGCCTGACCCGGGTCACAGGCGCCGGCCGGCTCGAGCACCTCGGGAAAGAGACGCTGGGCATCAGCGGCATCAAGTCGGTGCATGTGGACCGACGGGGCACCCTGTGGGCTGCGTCGGACCGCCAGATCATCCAGCTCAACAAGGGTGTCGCCACACCGGTCCGGACATCCAGGACCCTGACCCGCATCCTGTCGCTTTCCACCGATGCCGACGGCGGCCTCTGGATCACGGACGAAGACCAGGGCGTCTTCCGGCTGGCGTCGGGACGTCTGACGGCCATGCCCTTGCCGACCGGTCGCATCGGCGCCGCGGTGTCGGTGCTCGACCGGCATGGCGACATGTGGGTGGGCTTCCACGACGGCGGCGTCGTGCAGTACCACGATGGCGCAATCCGCGGCTACTTCGAGGATGCCACGCTCGTCGGCGTGATGGCGATGCTGGAAGACCGCCGGGGCCGGCTCTGGGTGGGCACCACGTCCGGTCTCGCGACAGTACGGGACGGCACTGTGCTCACCGTGCCGTCGAGCGACCGGATCCCGCTGCGCTACGTGACGTCACTGACCGAGGATCCCGAGGGCTACCTGTGGATCGGGGCGACCACGGGCCTCGTGCGCATCCACCCCGACGAGCTGGAGAAGGCGGCCGCCAGTCCGGCATACCAGCCCTCGTTCAGGACGCTTGACGCCTGGGACGGCTTGTCCGGCAGCCCGTCCTCACGCGGCACGCCGGCCGCCGTCAGCGGCCCGGATGGCCGGCTCTGGTTCACGGTGGCCAACGGCATGGTGGCCGTGGACCCGAAGCGCCTCAAGCCCGAACGCCTGCCACCACCCGTGCAGGTAGAACAGCTCACCGTGGATGGCCATCCGTTCGACTGGGTCGCCGAGGGCACGACGCTCCCGCCGCGGCCACGGCTCGTGCAGCTCGCCTACACGGCGGTCAACTTCAACGGACCCACGCGACTGCGGTTCCGGTACCGTCTCGACGGCTACGACCGGGACTGGCACCCGGGTGGCGCCGGGCAGCTCGCCACCTACACCAACCTGCCACCAGGCAACTACCGCATTCAGGTCTCGGTCACCGTGCCGGGCGACTCGCGTGAGCGTGTCGCGACGCGAAGCTTCACAGTGGCGGCCGCGCTCTACCAGACGGGCGCCTTCTACGGGTTCATCGTGCTCGTCATCGGGGCCATCATGGGGTCAGCCTGGTTGCTCCGCGGCCGCCAGATCCGCCTGCAGTTTGCCGCCGTGCTGTCCGAGCGGACGCGGATGGCCCGCGAGCTCCACGACACGACGCTCCAGAACCTGGGCGGAATTGCGCTCGAGTTCGAGAACCTCAGGAGCCAGCCCGGCACCACGCCCGCGCTCCAGGCGGAGATCGAGACCGTGCGCCGCCACGTCGAGCGCTGTATCCGCGAAACACGGCAGGCCGTCTGGGATCTGCGCTCGCCGCTCCAGAGCGAGCTCGACCTGGAGACGCTGCTGCGGCAGCACGCGCGCACGCTGATCGCGGGGCGCGAGATCGCGTTCGACCTCGCCATCATCGGCACGCCCGCCGAAATCGAGCCGGGCCAGAAGGAGCAACTGGCCCGCATCGCGCAGGAGGCGATCTCCAATGCGGTCCGCCACGCGCATGCGAGGCGGATCCGCGCCGAGCTGCGCTACGAGGACGGCGTCACGCTGTCGATCGTGGATGACGGGGCGGGCTTTGAGCTGGAGGAGAACCAGGGGCGCGACGCGGCGCACTGGGGGCTGGTCGGGATGTACGAGCGTGCCGCGCGTATCGGCGCGCGTCTGCTGGTCAAGAGCGCCCCAGACCGGGGCACGGAAGTTCGGGTGTTCCTGGCATGACCCCACAGCACGCAGCGCAGAAACCGAAGCCGAAGCCGAAGCCGATCCGTGTGATGTGCGTCGAGGATCACCCGCTGATGCGCATGGGCATCACGACGATGATCTCTCGACAGGACGACATGGAATCGATCGCCGCCGTGAGTACCGCGGAGGAGGCGCTGCCGCTTGCGTTGTCCCTCTCCCCGGACATCATGCTGGTCGACCTGCGGCTGCCGAAGATGAGCGGTCACGACCTGATCCGCACGCTGTCCAAGGAGGCGCCGCAGATCCGCACGATCGTGCTGACCATGTATCAGGGCGACGAGGATATCTTCCGCGCGCTCGAGGCCGGAGCCGTCACCTGCCTGCTCAAGGACAGCCTGGCGGACGAGCTCGTCGAGGTGATCCGGGCCGTCGCCAGGGGCGAGCGACCGAAGCCCCCCGCCGTGGAGCGGGCGCTGGTCGAGCGCTCCACGCACGAGACCCTCACAGGGCGCGAGCTGGAGGTCAGTGCGCTGATCGTGAAGGGGCTGCGCAACAAGGAGATCGCCACGCAGTTGGGGATCACCGAGGAAACCGCCAAGGCTCACGTGAAGAACATCCGGGCCAAGCTGGGGGTGAACGACAAGATGTCGATCATCCCCATCG
>JBIKWH010000303.1:0-3478 GCA_044356435.1 Vicinamibacterales bacterium | reverse complement strand
GGTCGGCGGATAGAAGCACCCCGCGCCAGGCTTGCCACCGATGAGTACCCGCGCGCCACCGGCGACGGCGGCGGACACAAGGGCGTCCACCTTCTCCACCGCGCCGCGGTTGATGAGCGGACCGCAGGCCGTGCGCTCGTCGTAGCCCGTGCCAACCACCATCGCGCCCATTCGGGCCGCAAGTCCCTCGGCAAACCGATCGAAGATGCCCCGCTGGATGTAGAACCGGTTCGCGGAGGTGCAGGCTTCCCCGCCGTTCCGCATCTTGGCGACCATTGCGCCCTCGAGCGCTTCGTTGAGATTCGCGTCGTCGAACACCAGGAACGGCGCGTTGCCGCCCAGCTCCATCGAGCAGTTCACGACGTTGTCGGCCGCCTCGCGGAGCAGGAGCCGCCCGACCTCGGTGGACCCGGTGAACGAGAGCTTGCGAACGCGCGGGTCATGCAGGAGCGCACTGACGAGCGCGCCGGACTTCGAGGTCGTCAGCACGTTCACCACGCCGGCAGGTGCGCCTGCTTCCTGGAGCAGCGCGGCCATCGCATACGCCGTCAGCGGCGTCTCGCTCGCGGGCTTCAGGATCACGGTGCACCCCGCCGCCAGCGCGGGGCCGATCTTGCGCGTGGCCATTGCCGCCGGGAAGTTCCAGGGTGTGATGAGCAGCGACACGCCGACCGGCTGCTGCTGCACGAGGATGCGGTTGGCCCCCGACGGCGCAACCCGGAGGTCGCCCGAGGCGCGCACCGCTTCTTCCGCGAACCAGCGGAAGAACTCGGCGGCGTAGCGCACTTCCGCGCGGGCATCCGGCAGCGCCTTGCCGTTCTCCCGGGAGATCAGCTCGGCGAACCAGTCGACCCGCGCCGTCATCAGCTCGAAGGCGCGGCGGAGCACCTCGCCACGCTCACGTGGAGGCGTGGCCGCCCATGCGGGGAACGCCGCATGCGCGGCATCTACGGCAGCCCGACCGTCCGCCAGCGAGGCGTCGGCGACAGACGTGATGGATTGCCCGGTGGAGGGATCGAGAACGTCGAACCGGGCGGCGGTCGATGCCGGCACCCACGCGCCCCCGATGAAGAGATCGGCGAGGAGCGCGCGGGTGTCGACCATGACTGACGCGCTAGGCCTTGGAGCGGCTCGTCCGCTTGCGGGCCTTCGGCGCGGCGGTCTTGGCTGCCGCCGTCCGGCCCGCAGGCTTCGCGGCCGGGGCTGCGGCCTTGCGGCCACGGCCCGGTGCCGGCCGGCGCCCGCGCACGGGCTTGCGCAGCAGGTCGTCGCCGTAGAGGTCGTGCGTCGGCTGCTCGTCGCCCGGCTCGGGCTCGTCGAACTCACCGACGGGCGAGATATCGATCGTCGGCAGCTCCACAACCGGCTCCACCGGCGCGCCTTCCGCAACTATCGCGGACTCGGCCGTCGTGCTGGAGTCGGTGGCACGCTCGAGCGTGTCCTCGTCAATCTCGATCGGCACGGGCAGGCGGAGGGTGGCGCCCTCGAACACGCGCATCACGCCCTGGCGATCGCGGTCGATACGCACGATGCCTTCGCGCTGTGCCGCGCGGAGCAGCTCCACCGGAGAGCTGAAGCCGTACCGGCGTTCATCGAAGTTCGGCTCGGTGCGGAGCGACTGCTTGACCTGGCGGACATACATCGGCCACCGGGTGACGTTCGCCAACACACGCTTGAGAATGCGAAGGGCTTCGGCCGGTGGCTCCGTGGCGGCTGGAGCTGGGCCCGCCGAGGCTTCGTCTCCCTCGCCCTGGGGCTGCTGCCGGTCGCCCTGGTGGGCGTGATGGCTACGCTGGTGATGCGGCACCTGCGCCGGCTGCATGGGCGCGACCGCGCCGTCGCCGCCAACCGCCTCGCCGTTCGTCGACTCCACGGCCGTTTCCTCGCCGTGAGCGGCTCCGGCCGACGCGTCCACGCCACCTTCGCCCTCTTCCACGGCTTCCACCAGCATGCTGCGGCCCGCCTGCTTGAGCGTGACGGCGCCTGCCGCCGCCACCTTCTCCATGAAGTCGCGGAAGCTGCCCGTACCGTAGCTCCGCTCGGAGAACGTGGAGTCGAGCTGCAGCAGCGTGCTCTTCAGCAGGCCGAGCTGCGGCGTGACCTCACGCTCAGAAAGCACCTTGAGCGCGCGAAGCACGAGCGGCAACGCCTGCTCGATCGGCGCGCCGCCACCAGGTGCCGGCGCCTGCTGACGGCCGTCGCGTCCGCCTCTGGGCTGACGGACATGCGCGCCCTGCGCCGAGCGCGCCGCGACGACAAGGTTCTCGTAGGCGATGAACTCGTGGCAGTTCTTCTGCATCGTGCTGCTGGTGAAGTTGCGCCCGCCGACCACGATCACCTTGCGGTCGTACTGCTTCAACTTCTCGACCAGCGAGATGAAGTCGCTGTCGCCGCCGACGATCACGAAGGCGTTGATGTGGTCGTGCGTGAAGGCCATCTCCAGCGCGTCGAGGGCCATCGTGATGTCGGCGCCGTTCTTGTCGCCGCCGGGAGTGAAGTTCCGCTGCACCATGCGGATGGCGTGCTGGGTGAGCTGGCGGCTGTAGTCGCCGACGCGCTTCCAGTCGCTGTAGGCGACCTTGGTCACGATCTCGCCGCGCTCTTTGATGGCCTCGAGCACGAGGCCGATGTCGAACTGTCCGCCGATGGTGGTCTTCACGCCGATCTCGACGTTGTCGAAATCAATGAAGACAGCGATCTTCAACTTGTCGTCTGTAGAAAACATTCGGTACTGCTACTCGCTTGTATGGGGCTTGGCCCCGGTATTGAGAATCGCGCCGACCGTGCGGAGGGTGCCCAGCGCCGCGCCTGTGTCCGGCAGGGGCCGGCGCCATCAGTCGGGGCCAAAAGCTGGGCACGCGCCCGTTCGCGCGTGTGAGCACCCCTAGAGTGACACCTTTTCCGGCCGTGCGCCAGTCGAACTCGCCCCAGGGGGTGCCAGGGCTGCCTGTCCCCGCCACCCCGGGGAGCGAAGGCGTCTCAGCGCCCGGTTTCGCTCGGATCGAGCTGGAGCAGCATGGGATAGGACCACCGGCGTCCCCAGGTACTGCCCTTCCGGGCCGAACACGCCGGGTCGTTGGTGTTGCGCGTCACGTCCTCATCCGAGTCCGCCGGGCTCTTCATCATCACGTGCATCGCCTGGCTCGGCGTCTTGCTGGTCACGATCAGGTAGAAGCGCTGCGACGTGCTGTCCGGCGACACGGTGAAGTTCTCGCGGTACGTCCGCTCCTCGCAGGCCTCTTTCCCAGGCTGCTGGTTCACAACCACCCACCCCTTCGTGTAACTCCCCGACTTGCCGAAGGTCCAGTCCACGTCGGTCATCGGGTTGTCGCCGGTCACGTAGAGATTGCGATAGACGCCGTCCGGCTTGAACCACGCGTAGAGCGTGTACGCCTCGCCGGGGTTCAGCACGAACGAGTGGACGCTGATGTAGACCGGACCGCTGCCGGCCTCCCCTTTGGCCCAGCGTGACCAGAGC
>JBIKWH010000302.1:0-3481 GCA_044356435.1 Vicinamibacterales bacterium | reverse complement strand
AGGGCGGCCACGCCGGCCGTCGACAACGCGGCGAGATGGTCGCTGTCGAGGGAGACGATCTGCGCGGTGGTGAGACGCGCGGCCTGGGTCGTGGTCAGCGCGCCAATCTGATCGGTGGTCAGCTCCGCAAACCGCGACGCCGAAATGGACGCGACCTGGTCGGACCTGAGACCCGCCACCTGGTCGGTGGTCAACGCGGTCAACTGTTCGGTGGTGAGCGCGGCGATCTGCGCCGCCGTCAGACTCTGCAGCCGGCTGCCCGTCAGGGCGGCAATCTGATCCGTGGTCAGGGCTGCCACCGCCGTGGTGGACAGCAGCGCGAACTGTGCCTTCCTGAGGCTGCTGATCTGGTCCGTTGTCAGGGCATGAATCTGCCCGGTGGAGAGGGCATCCCACTGCGTGCGCTTCAACGCCGCCAGATCGGCGGTTTCGATGGCTGCCACCTGGCTGTCGGTGAGCGCCTGCATCTGCGCGGAGGTCAGGCTCGCCGCCTGCGCGCTCGTCAGCGCCGCGATCTTCTCCGTCGACAGGCTCGCGATGTCCGCCGTCTCGATGACGGCGATCTGGCGCTGCGTCAGCGCCGCCATCTGCGCGGTGTCCAGCGCGGCGAAGGCATCGCTGGACAGCGCCACGATCTGCGCGTTGGTCAGGCCCGCGAGCTGGCCGGCTGAGAGCGCGCTGAGCTGGTCGGAGGTCAGGGCCGCCGCACCGGCCGTACCGAGCGCCGCCAGCTTGCCCGGCGGCAGGCTGGCGATCTGCTCCGTGGAGAGCGCCTGGACCTGCGCCGTGGTCAGCGTCGCCATCTGCTGCGCCGACCACGCCGCCAGGTTGCTGGTTTCAAGGGCGCTCACCTGCGCGGTGTCGAGCGCCGCGACCTGCGCGTACGTGAAGGCAGCCATCTGCCGCTGCGTCATCGCGGCCAACTGGCCGGCGCCAAGCGCCCGCAGGTCCACGGTTTCGATGGCGCGGATCTGCGAGGCCCGGAGGCTCGCCACCTGGTCCGTCGCCAGCGCCGCCACCTGCGTGCTCTGCAACCCCGCGATCTGGGAGGCGGTCAACGCCTGCATCTGGCCGGTCGTGAGGCCCGCCAGGTTCCCGGTGGTCAGCGCCGCCAGCGACGCCGTGGCGAGCGAGGCCACCTGCGCGGTGCCGAGGGCCGACAACTGGTCGGAGCTGAGCGCGTTGACCTGTGCGCTCGACAGGGTCGTCATCTGCGCCCGCGTCAGCGCATTGAGCTGAGTGGTGGAGAGCGCCTGAATCTGATCCGTGGTGAGGACGCTGACGCCGCGCGTCGCCAGCGACTGCAGGTGCCGGCTGCCGAGCCCCGCCAGCGAGGCCGTGGCAATCGAGGCAATCTGCGCCGTGGTCAGCGCGGCGACCTGGCGATTGGTCAGCGCGCCAATCTCAGCCGAGGTGAAGGCCGAGATGTCGGTCGTCGTGGAGACGGTCGGGGGCGTCGAGTAGAGGCCGCTGAGCGGTGAAACGCTGCCCACTTACCGGACCCTCACGGCCGACCGGTCGGCACACGTGTCGGTACTCCGGCTCACCGGAGACACCCACCCGACGCCCCGGGCCCGTTTTGCACGGGATCCCGACGCAGACGCAAACCGAAGCCTCACCGGATGGGTGAGGAACCAAGATCCCTGCCAGCCGCAGGGCGGCGATCACCGCCCGCCCCAGGTACTGGGTGCCGGCGCGGCAGGAGGTCCGGGGACGGGGTCTAGAGCGGCTGGCCCGGCTTCACCGGCGTCGCCGGGGCGATCTCGTAGTCGTTCCACTCGACGATCTTCCCGTCCTTCAGGAAGAAGACGCCCATGTAGTACAGGTCCCGCTGACCCTCCGGCGAGGTAATCCGGTCGATCCGCACGTTGGTGACGAGCGGCCCGTGTGCGTGCGTCTCCAGCGTCTTGAACAGCACGCCGCCGGTCTTGAAGAGGCGCTCTTCCATCGCCGCCCTGAACTGCTGCGGCGTGACGGCCGCTTCCTGCGTGTGGGCCGTCATGCGTACTCTGCCCGCCGGCGCCGCCAGCGACACCAGCGCGGCGCCGTCCTTGTCCTCGAGCGCTTTGATGAACGCGTTCACGACGCTGACATTGGCCTTCTCGACCGCGGTCCAGTCCTTCTCCGTCCGGGCCGCTTCGGCCGGGCCGGGCGCAAACACGCCGGCCAGGGCCATGCCGCCACCGAGCAGCAGGCCACGGCGGGTGGAATCAATCGGGTTCGTCATCTGAGCCTCCGTCGTCGGGAAATCGCGCGCGGACCGGCTGGCCCGTCGCGGTGCGGCCGATCCTACTCCCGAGCCGGTGGTACGCGTCGCGCTAGGCGGGCAGGGGATGCCGGGTGACCATGCCGGTGAACGTGTCGGTGCCGATGGACACGTAGAGTTCCCGGTCCGTGACCGACATCGCGAAGGACATCCGGCGCTCGAGACGCGCGCCGAGCGCATCCACCAGCGCCTTGTCGATCTCGAAAAGATCGACCTCGGCGGCGCGGTGCACCTTCTGGCCGGCAAACTGGTCGAGCAGCTGACGGACGTTGCGGCCGATGTAGATGGCCACGCGGTCCGTGGCTTTGGCGGCCCGGTGCACGCGTGGCGGGTCCGGTGCGCCCACTTCGATCCAGGCGCGGGTGACCCCCGTGAGGTCCTTGACGAGAATGGCCGGCTGGTCCGCGTCCGAGAGCCCGCCAGGGGCGAACTCGATGCCTTCGGTGTACTCGAGGGCGTAGGCCAGCAGCCGCGTGATCAGATACGCCTCTGACTCCGACGGATGGCGCGCCACGCGAAGCACGAGCGACTCGTAGACGCCGCGGTCGGAATCGGCAAGGTCGATCTCGACGTTGTAGATCGTCGCGGTGAGTGCCACTTAGGCCCCTCCATCCATGGGCTTCCGCAGGCACCAGGTCGTCATGGCCCGTATCCCCTGCACGTTCGTCGTCTTGATCGGGTCCAGGAGCGCCGCGCCGAGGCGCTCGCCCCAGGCCACGAGGAGCGCCTCATCGACGACGAAGCGCTCCGAGCCGTCGGGCAGAGCGACGCGCTGACCCGCGGGCACGCCGCGCAGGGCCTCGAGGCCGATCGTGGAGGCCAGCCGCGCGAAGAAGAGGCCGCCGGGGGCAAGGACACGCCACAGCTCGGAGAGCTGTGCGAGGAAGTGTTCGGAGTCCCTCGAAAAGTGCAGGACCGCGCTGCAGATCACGGCATCAACCGATCGGTCGGGCCAGGGCAGGTGGTCGAGTTCGCCGACGGTGAAGTTCGTGGCTGGCAGCGTCGGCGCGAGGCGCTCAGCCAGACGCCGGACGGCGGCGATCGCGCCGGGGTCGCGGTCGACGCCGAAACAACGCACACCCTGGCTCAGCAGATGGTGGAGGTTGCGCCCGTCACCGCAGCCGGCGTCCAGCACGGTGCGGCAGTCGTCAAAGCGGCCGCGCGCGATCTGGTCGTAGAGATAGATGTCGATGTCGCCGAACGTACCGCGCAGGG
>JBIKWH010000027.1:0-12159 GCA_044356435.1 Vicinamibacterales bacterium | reverse complement strand
GGTCCGCTCACCGGTGATGGCAACCTCACCTGGCTCGTGCCCGGTGCCGTGCCGCTGCTCGTCGACGCGGGCACGGGCAAGCCTGGCCACCTGGAGGGCCTCGACGAGGCCCTGGCCGGTGCGCCCCTCGCGCATGTCGTCGTCACGCACAACCACAGTGACCACGCCTCCGGCGCGCCGCATCTGGCCGCACGGCACGACGGCGTGACCTTTTCAAAGCTGCCGTGGCCAGAGAAAGACGTCCGGTATGCCGTGGAGTGGCGGAGCACCGCGGACGGTGACCGCGTGCCGGCCGGTGACACGATCCTCGAGGTCGTCGCGACACCCGGCCACGCCCCGGACCACATCTGCCTCTGGCATGAAGAGAGCCGCACGCTCTTCTCGGGCGATCTCGCGCTCGCCAGCACGACGGTCGTGATTCCTGCCAGCGCGCACGGCGACATGGCCGCCTACCTGACCTCACTCGAGCGCGTCCTGGCGTTGGAGCCAGCCCGGATGCTGCCGGCACACGGCCCGGTGATCGAAGAGCCCGTCGCGTTGCTGAAAGCCTACCTGCGCCATAGGCGGGCCAGGGAAGCCGAGATTCTCCAGCGCCTCGAACGTGAGCCGGCAACGGTGGCCGAGCTGACGTCCGCGATCTATGCGGGTCTGCCGGAGCCGCTCCTGCCAGCAGCGGCGGACGGCCTGCTGGCGCACCTCATCAAGCTCGAACGCGAGACGCGCGCGCACCGCGAAGGCGACGTGTGGCGCCCGGGCGGTGCCGGCCGCACGATATGATTCCGCCCATGGATCAGACCGTCGACTTCATCAACGTGAATCGGGATCGCTTCGTCGAGGAACTGAAGGAGTACCTCGCGATCCCCAGCATCAGTGCCCTGCCCGAGCACGCTGGCGATGTGCGCCGTTGCGCCGAGTGGACGGCCGACGCGCTGCGCACCGCCGGTCTGCAGAACGTGAAGCTCATCGAAACGCCCGGCCATCCCGTCGTCTACGGCGACTGGCTCGGCGCGCCTGGGGCGCCCACGGTGCTCTTCTACGGGCACTACGACGTGCAGCCGGTGGACCCGGTCGAGCTGTGGACCTCGCCGCCCTTCGAGGCCACCGTGCGCGACGGCGAGATCTACGCGCGTGGCGCCGCGGACGACAAGGGCCAGGTGTTCATGCACATCAAGGCCGTGCAGGCACACCTGAAGCAGACCGGGAAGCTGCCGATCAATATCCGCTTCTTCATCGAAGGCGAGGAGGAAGTGGGGAGCGTGCACCTCGACGAGTTCGTGCGCACGCACAAGCAGGATCTGGCGGCTGACGTCGTCGTGATCTCCGACTCGCCGATGTTCGACCGCGGCATCCCGTCGATCTGCTACGGCCTGCGCGGCCTTGCCTACTTCCAGATCGACCTGCGCGGCACGAAGAGCGACCTGCACTCAGGCTCCTTCGGCGGCGCCGTGGCCAATCCCGCGTTCGTGTTGGCGCAGATCCTGAACCAGATGAAGGACCGCAGCGGCCGCATCAAGATCCCGGGCTTCTACGACGACGTCCGTGAGCTGAGCGAGGCCGAGCGGGCCGAGTGGAAGAAGCTCCCCTTCAACGAGACGAAGTACCGCAAGGAGCTGGGCGCGCCGAAGCTGTTCGGCGAGACCGGCTACTCGACGCTCGAGCGCGTGTGGGCGCGGCCGACGTTCGAGGTCAACGGCCTGCTCTCCGGCTTCACCGGGGAAGGCGCGAAGACAGTGCTGCCAGCCACGGCGATGGCGAAGGTCAGCATGCGCCTGGTGCCAGATCAGGACCCCGCGAAGATTGCGGAGCTCTTCGCCACCTACCTGGACGATGTGTGCCCGAAGACGGTCGAGGTCAAGCTGACCCGGATGCACGGCGGCAAGCCGTGGATGACCGAGTTCGACAACAAGTACGTCCGCGCAGCCGGTCGGGCGATCGAGCGCGGCTTCGGCAAGGCGCCGGTATTCAACCGCGAGGGTGGGTCGATCCCGGTGGTGTCAACGTTCCAGGAAGAACTGGGCGTGCCGAGCGTGCTGTTCGGCGTGGGTCTCCCGGACGAGAACGCCCACGCCCCCGACGAGAAGCTGGACCTCGGCAACTTCCACAACGGGATCATCGCGGCGGCGTACCTCTACGCCGAAATCGCGGCCCTCGGATAGCGCGCGGCGGGGACTCGTACCGGAGGCCCGGTCAGTTGGCCGGTTGCCGTGTTCGTGGCATCCGGCCCCACACCTCGATCATGCCGCGCACGGACGCGGCGAGGATGAGCGCGCCACCCACGGCCATCGTGGGGTCCAACAACGAGAACGACTGGGTGTGAAGGCGGTGGATGCCCACCGTGCAGAACGCGAAGAGGCCCAGCTCCGCGTACACCCCCTGCAGCCGGGCGTGGCGTGATGTGGCAGGACCGGTAACCACGGTCAGGTAGCAGGCCGCGACGCTGGCGATGTAGAAGTGGAGCGGAGAGACGAGCCCCGCGAACCAGACCGGCTGCGCGTAGTCCATCTCCTCGACGATCAGGGTCTTGAACGCGACCGCGAGCGCGTTGGCGCCCACCACGCACACGCTGATGTGGAGCAGGTGGGTCGCCAGGCGGGAGAGCACGCTCGGGTGGCGAGGCACGCCGTGGCGTCTGGCCCTGCGCAGAAAGCCTGCGTAGGCGGCCAGCGCCAGCAGCGTCATCGTCGGGACGTACACCCACCACTCGAAGAACCCGGTCTCGCGGATGGCCAGCAGCAGCGGGGCCAGCATCCGGCCCAGCCCGTTGGCGAAGGTCACCGCGTCCATCGAGTCCGGCCTCCCCGTGACGGGCGATCTAGTCGGGTAGCTCCACGCGCATGATCTCCGCGTTGCGCGTGTTGGCGAAGAGCAGCACCTTCTTCTTCGTCGTCGGGTCCCAGTTGATCTTCTTGCCGTCGAAGTTGCCCGGCCCGTTTGGCATCGGGAACTCGACGACCTCGCCCGTCTTCGGATTCAGGCGCAGCAGGCGCTCCGAGGTGTTGCTCGAGGAGTAGACGTAGCCGTCCTTGTCCGGCAGCGTCGAGAGGTACGGTGTCGTGTACGGCGTCGGCATCTTCCAGGTGCTCATCTTGCCGCTCCGCGTGTCGAGCATGTTGATCGCGTTGCCGCCATAGAGGCCGAACCAGAAACGGTCCTGGCTGTCGATCCGGCCGCGGCGCGGGAAGTTGTCGATGTCGCCCGTCTCGTAATAGGTGATCTCGTTCTTCGCGACGTCGACGCCCATCACCTTGCCACCCATGAAGTCGGTGCCGAACGGGTTGCCCTTCGTGTTGACGGAGAAGCCGTAGCCGCCAGCCGACCGGCCAGGCGCGATGTTCTTCGGCTTCCGGAAGTCGCCGTCGACTTTCATGGTCCTGGTGTCGACGCGCAGGAAGCCGATCCACACGTGCTTGCCGTCGTAGTCCGTCTCGCCGAACCCGCCGCCGCCGGCGCCACCCTCCACCTTGCTGACCTGCTTCGTCTTCGGGTCGAACTTGTGCAGCGAGGTGCCCATGCCTTTGCGCAGCGGGAGCCAGATGTTGTCCTGCTGGTCGATGATGATGTCCCGCGCGCCGGCGATACTGGTGTCCTCGTCGGGCTCGGTGGACTTGGCTTCGTACTCCGCGAAGGTGTTCGTCTTCGGGTCGAGCATGCCGACCACCCACGAGTTTTCCTCGTTGTACCAGACGCGGCCCTTCGAATCGACGACGGCGTCGTGCGCCACGGCGTCCTTGCGTGGGATCTCCCAGGTCGTGACGATAGCCTTCGTGGCGATGCCCTTCGGGCGAGGGAGGACCTTCAGCGCGAACGGAGGCGCTGTCCGGCCGCCGCTCAGATTCGCGTCGGCGATAAGCTTGGCCAGTTCGGCCTTGCTGACGCGTCCGAACCAGTTGGGTTGCTGCTCGAGTCCCTTGAGGCGGTCCTTTTCCTTGAGTGTCGCCTTGGCGCGTCCCGTGCCGGACGGCACGGCGCTGCCGTCCTCGAAGTAGCGCATCATCCGCGTGATCACCGGGATGAGCTGCTGCTCGGTGTGCTTGCCCTTGAGGATCCGCTCAACCGAGTGACAGTAGGTGCAGCTCTCGCCGTTCTCGATAAAGCCCCGCTTGGCCTTGTCCGAGCCGGGCATGCTCAGCGCCCACTCGCGGGAAGAGAGCTGGCTGGCGAGGTCCTTTGTCTTGACCAGCGCGAGGTCCTGCGCCGCAGCCTTGCCCTTGCTGAGCGTGACCTTGCCGATGGGCGTCAGATCCCAGCCCGTGGCGCGGATGGACACGGTGTACTCGCCCGGCTCGAGGTGCGTGGCGGGGAAGGCGTACCGGCCCTTGTCGTCGCTCGTGACGCTGACGTAAAAGCTGGCGCCCGTGCGACGGGCGCTGACCACCACGCCCTCCATGGCGCCTTCCTCGGCAGACCGGACGGTGCCGGTGAGGGCGGCCGCGTCCGCGGCCTTCAGGGCGATCTGCCGGGGACCGAACACGGTCAGCGCGACGGCCGCGACGGTCAGGGTGCAGGTCAACATCCAACGCATGGCTCAGGTCTCCTGTCGAAACGGGTGTGCCGCGGCCCAGCCGTGGCGGCCGCGAGTCTCACACGAGGACGCACCGGCCCGCAAGATACGGACTGCCGTTATGCCGGGCGCGTCAGCGTGTAGCGGTTCGGGGCCAGCAGCTCGCGCGTCGGCCGGACATCGCGGTCCACGCCCAGCATGTTGTCGATCATCTCGCGCGTGAATACCGGGTCGCCAATGTGCCAGGAGTGCTCGCGGCTCCCGATCATCGGCTGCCCGGAGGGAATTGTCTCGTAGTAGGCCGTGCAGTCGACGTTGATGGCATGCCCGGGCGCCGAGTCCGGCAGGCCGACGCGTCCCGCACGGGCGGCGATGCCGGCCCGCTTGGCGTTCGACAGGTTCAGCACGCCGTCATGGCGGCTCGAGTAGCAGGTCAGCCGGGCGCAGTTGCGGTAGAGCCCGTCGGTCCGGGGGTCTTCAGCCCTGAGCGACCGGGCCGAAATGTCCGGCGCGATCAGCATCGCCTGACTCAGGCGCCATGTCTGCCCCGTCAGGTCGTCGGCGTCATCCGCAGCCGTGAATCCCTCGCGCGTCACGTACGCGCCCATCGAGTGGGCGAGCAGGTGGATGTGGACCGTGCACTCGGGCTGCTGAAGCGAGGCCAGCAGCATGATGCCGTCGGCCACGAGCTGGATGGCGCTGCGGTTCGCGTCCGCCAGGTCTTCCAGATAGAACGCGCCCACGTCACCCGCCGGCCAGTCGAAGCTGACGACGATGCCGGGGAAGGCCGCCGCGGCCAGGTCGTCCCGGAGGCGACGGTGCCGCCGCATCACGATGTCCTGGGGATTGTTGTAGCCGTGCACGAAGACCAGCACGTGGCTCTCGCGCTTCGAGCCGGCGGTCCGGGCGGCCGCCTGCACCTGCTTCGCCCAGGCGTCCCGCGTGACGGCCTGCGGCGCGCCCGGCTTCGGCGCGGCATCGCCGTTGATGACGAGGTAGGTGGACGGGGCGGGCTCGCTGCCGAACTTTCCGCCTTTGACGTTCCGCGCGCAGATGACGAAGTCGCTCATTGGCCCCTCAGAATCTTGTCCATGGCGTTTGCCCCTGGCCAGCGCGACTCCTAAACCAGCGCCCTGGT
Source organism: Vicinamibacterales bacterium (assembly GCA_044356435.1). Classification (GTDB taxonomy): domain Bacteria; phylum Acidobacteriota; class Vicinamibacteria; order Vicinamibacterales; family UBA2999; genus CANKJK01. The sequence goes on along the minus strand of JBIKWH010000027.1, from coordinate 6,520 downwards.
CATGAAGACATTGAAATCCGTGGCGGTGTACTCGCCGAACGGGCCGCTCCACTCGAAGCCGTTGCGCCGATAGAGCGCGTGAGCGGCCTCGAAGGGCTGTCCGGTGCCGGTCTCGAGGCGCAGATGCGAGTATCCACGCTGTCGGGCGGTGCGGATGATCTCGTCGAGGACGGCCTGAGCCACTCCCCGGCGCAGAAAAGCCGCGCGCGTGCGCATCGACTTGATCTCCCCGGTGAGCGGGTCCAGTTCCTTCAGTGCACCGCATCCGCACAGGATCCCGTCGACCCATGCGGTCCAGAAGGTCACACTCGGCGCGCGGAGACTCTCGATGGCGAGTGCATGCACGTGGCCGGCCGGGGAGTGGCTGTGCATCCCCGAGAGATGTTCGGCGATGAGAGCCTGAACGTCTGCGGATGAGAGGTCATCCCGGAGGACAGTGATTCCCATGACGAGTGCTCTGTGTGACCACGCTCTTCTGTTAGGTGGAAGTGTCTACTTTATCGAGGGAGCTTCCCGTGTCGGCTCCAGCGCATGTTAGCCCTCGTGTCGATCATGTCCGGGCCTTCCACCGCGCGGGATCCTGCCGACCATGCACGGCCAATACAACGACGACCTCGGACTGAACGTAGTAGTAAACCGCGTAGGGGAATCGGTGAAGCACCGCCCGCCGGACAGGACCGTGAACTCGCGCGAAAGCCGCCGGATGCTGCGCTACCCGTTCAATCGTCTCTGTGAGATCGGCCGCGAATCGCGTCGCCGTGGTCTCGCTGTGTTCGGCGTACCACGCATGCGCGTCGAGGGCATCGGCCTCCGCCGGTGGCCGGAAGACGACTGAGAGCACGCGCTACCCGCGGAGCTTACGCTGAACCTCGCTCCAGGGGATCGCCGAACTCGGGTCGGCCGTGTGCTCGGCCAAGCGTCGATCGAGCGAGGCAGCCAGTTCCGGATCAATCGGGAGCGACTGGTCGCGCTGAACGTCGGACAGGCTCTCCCAGAGAGCAATGGCCAAGTCGGCCCGCTGGGCCTCCGGCAGGCCGAGCAATTCTGCGAGGACGGTAGGCACCATTGGCTGATGGTCGCACCTTCGCCACCTCGTCGCAAGCTGGCAAATACTGCGACTCTCGTGATGAATCTAGTGCTCGTTCAGAGGGCTAACGAGACAAATGAGCCGCGCGGGCTCGCGGCACCAGGAGTCCCATGGGTGCGCTGAGCGCGCAGCTGCGCGGCCGTGGTGAAGCACCTGGTCGGGCACGAACCTGACTTACGGGGCTGGTTCCACCTCGAAGAGGAAATCAGATCCGTCGTGCGCGACGAGGCGTACGCCGGGCACCTGCTCGGCGGCCGCGGCGGCACGGGCGAGTTCGCTGGCCCGGTCCGGGTGCAGCACGACGTAGCGGACTCCGGTTGTCCGGAGCAGGGCGATGGCTTCAGGTTCCGGGAAGCGCATGAGCGTGGCCATGCGGTCCTTGTGGCCGGGCGGTTCGTGCCGGCCGAAGCCGTTGACAATCGGGTTCCAGTGCGCGGTGGAGAACAGCAGGTAGTCCGCCTCGTGAAAGTTATCCTGTGCAAACCGGTAGGTCGGCAGCGAGAGGACCGGGCCGCGGGGGAGTGTCGAGAGCCGGGTGTAGACGGCCGGGATCGGCTCACGCGGCGGTGTGCCGCCGGGGAAGTTCACCACGTAGCTCTCCCAAAGGCCGAGCGCGGCCAGTGCGGTGAGCGCAATCGTGCCGGCGGTGCGCCAGCGCGAGCGAAGCCACGCGGCCCCGCCCGCCACGAGCACGGCCTGGGCGAACACGACGAGCAGCGCGAATCGGGCCGGGGCGCGGAGCAGGCCCATCGCGGGGAGCTTTGCGAACAGGTCGAATGGAGAAAGGCCCGAGCCCGGCCCGAACGACAGTGCCAGCGCGATGCCACCCGCGATCGCCGCTGCGGCCGTCAGGCGGTCGGGGATCCGGATCCAGCGCCACTTGCCGAGCGCGGCGAGCACGACGCCGACGACCCCGAGATAGAGCGTCTGCTCCCCCCAGATCCATCGCGGCTTCAGGGATGCGTGCGCGCCGACCCACTGGCCGAGAGCGGTGTTCGCGGGTGGCACGAGGTACGAAGCGATGTCCGCCGAGTTACCCTGCACCTCCGCGAGGCTGTTGCCGGGTAGTTGCGTGTAGGGTCCGACGAACCAGAGCAGCACCGGAAGCCCGACGGCGATCGCCGCGAGGCCTGAGCCGACATGCTGACGTGTGAGCGGATGGCGCCACAGCAGGCAGACCGCGGCCACGACGAGCAGCAAGGCGAGCATCGCCGCGAGATACCAGCCGGACAGCGCCTGAATGAGCACGAGGGCCGCGACGGTGATCGTGCGGGCGACCGAGGGGCGCTCGACCCATCGATCCAGCGCGAGCAAAGCCAGCGGCATCGCCCACGTCCACAGCATCTGCACGTGCCCGTGCGCGTGGTGCATCCGGAAGAACGCGAAGGCGTAGACGAGCCCGGCTCCGAAGGCGGCGACGCGGTCCCGTGTGATCCGGAAGGCGAGGGCCTGCATGGCGAGGCCGTTCAGCACGAACGCTGCGAGCCAGATGCACCAGTAGGCGTAGACCGGGTCGTGCGTCAGGCCGTAGATGGGCGCCGCAAAGAGGCCGATGCCGAGGTGATGCTCCGCCCAGCCGAGCGCACCGGCCTGCGGAAAGAACATGTTCGCGTCGAAGAGCGGCGTGCCCGAGAGGAGCGCGTGGGCATCCCAGGCCAGCGTCCAGATAAGCAGCCGCGCGTCGCCCGGATAGCTGGCGTCCGACAGGTTGTTGAAGTCGATGAGCGGGGCGCCCATCACACGGGTGACCAGCGCGAATCCGATGGCGCTGAGACACCACGCGAGGCGCGACATGCCGATACGGTACCCCAGTTGCCCGGGCGGGCTGGTTGTCGTGTGGGTGGCGCGGCTCGGCGAGCCGAAGGTGAGGGCGGGGTCGGACTGAGAGCGCGGGCGGGGCCGGTGCCCCGCCCGCGATGCTGCGGTTAGAAGTTGACCTGCGTCCCGAACTTGAACAGTCGGCCACCCAGCAGCACGCCCGGCGTGAGCCAGCCCTGGGGAGTACCCGCAGGCGTGTACCGGTTGTTGATGCCCTGCGGCGGCCGGTTGTTGAAGACGTTGTAGAGCTCGGCGATCGCCTGCACCTTGGCCTTGCCGAACGTGAACGTGCGCGAGAGGCGCGAGTCCACTTCGTTCAGCCGATCGTCGTACATCGAGGACGCCAGAGCCGTCGAGCCGGAGTTCGGCGAGGGCAGCAACTGGTAGATCGTGTTGGTGCCGTTCAGCGCACGGCCCGCCGTGTTTGCGGCCAGCCCCGATGGCACTTCCGCGAGGATCGGAATGCCCGGCAGGTTCTTGAACGTGCCGGAAATCGTGAAGCCCGCCGGAAGGGGATAGACGATCTGAATCTTGGCCTGTGAGCCGACGCCGTCCCACCACGCGGGCGCGACGTTGCAGAAGCCCTCGGACCGCGGCGTGAGGATGGGGCTCGTGCCGGCAGTCGTGGGCTTGCTGTAGCCGATCTGGGCCGCGTTCGGCAGGTCGTTCATCCAGCACGCGTCCACGACCGTCCGACCGACGGCCATGCCGCCGGCGATCAGGCCGCCGTTCGGCATCCGGTAGTCGAACGCGAAGTCCACGCCGTTGTAGACCTCGCTCGGCGTGCCCTTCGCACCCGCCACGTCCTTGATGCGCATCCGGACGTCGGAGACCGGCCGGCCGAGCGCTGACGCCTTCACGTCGTAGAGGCCGCAGACCTGCTTGCCACTGACGTCGCCGAGGCGGGCGTCCGTCGGAGCCGTGATGCAGTACTTGTCGAAGTCGGACGCGGAGACCGCCGTGTTGACGATCGCCTGCTGGTTCCGCCAGTCGTTGCGGTTGTACGCCACGGTCAAGCCGAGACGTGGCAGCAGCTGGTGCTGGACCGCCAGAGACGCCTGGTAGCTGAACTCACGGACGCCCCAGCCGGTGGCGGCCTTCGGATCCCACGTCTGCGTCTGCCGGGTGCTGCCGAAGTTCGGGTCGAACAGCGGACCGCACTCACCGTTCGTGCCGAGTGCGCCGAAGAGGTTCGTCAGCGCACAGTCCGGCGCACCGTTGCCGTTGAAGTCGATCCAGAGCCGCGGCGCGGACTGCACCGTCGTGTTCGACGGGGAGAGCGACTTCGCCTCGCCGCCGCCAAGGCCCGCGAGGTACTTGCCGTAGCCGCCCTTGATCGCTGTCTTGCCGTTGCCGAAGACGTCGAACGCGGCGCCGACCCGCGCCGTGATGTCCTTGTAGTTCGGCAGGTCCCGGGTTTCCGGAAAGGACTGCTCGGGCTTGAACGGACCCGCCGCCACGGTGATGGCCGGAGCGAAGGCGTTGAAGTGATCGAAGCGGGCGCCCATGTTGACGGTCAGGCGCTTGATCGTCCACTGGTCCTGCGCGAACACGCCCTGCGAGCGGACGCGGACGAAGTTCTGGAACGGAGAGGCGAACTGGTTGATCAGGTAGAGCCCGCCCGGAATCGCGTTCAGCACGACGTTGAAGCCGTTGGGCCTTGCGTCGCCGATGGTGTCATACCAGCCCTGCAGCGTCTGGAGCCCGACCTTGAACTGGTGCGAGCCGGTGACGTACGAACTGGCGACCTTCTGCGTGAAGTTGTTGCCTCTGTGCGGCTGGTCGTAACCACTGGTCGTGCCGCCGGGCAGCGCACCCCAGCCGAAGCCCTGTGCGTTATCGAACACGAAGCCGAGCGGCCCCGGGGTGTTCTCGTTCGTGAAGCTGACGGCCTGCTTCAGGAACGACGCGCGCGCCTCGAAGAACAGCTTGTTGCTGACGGCATAGTTCCAGCTCGTCTGCGACAGGTACATGCCGGGCTTGTTCTCGTTGTCCTGGCCGTAGCCGAAGCTGATGGCGGCTTCCGGTGCCAGCGGTGACCCCAGGCTGATCGTCAGGTACGCGTTCCAGCCGACCTCGTAGTCCAGGCTCGTGGCCAGCTTCTGCTTGGGCGTCAACTGCCACGTCAGCCGGCCGTTGATGTTCGTGTAGGCGACGTCTCCGAAGGCCGGACGGTCGCGGTCCGCCTCGTACCGCAGCGGATTGGTCGACTTGTTGAAGAACGACCACGGGCCCGTCCCGTACTGCTGGCCGCCCCAGTAGCGGTTGGCGTTGAAGAACCACAGCTTGTCCTTCTTGATGGGGCCGCCCCAGCCGAGGCCGTAGTCCCACACCTTCCGCATCGTGCTGGCGTCCGGCGGAGCGCCACGGTCGATCGAGGACTGCGGCACCTTGCCCGACGCAAAGTTCTCGTCCGAGTAGTTGGCGACGCCGACCAGCGAGATCGTGTTGCCGCCTTCGCGCGGCACCATGTTCACGTTCGCGCCGCCCGTCTCCGTCTCGGCGCTCGCGCCGCCGGTGTCGACGACCGTTTCCTGCACGCCGATCGTGTTGAACTTCCAGATGCGCTGCTGGCCGCCGGCGGCCGCGTAGAACACGTTCGTGTTCATGCCGTCGTAGTTGATCTTGCCGTCGTCACCGCGGCCGCCGTGGATGGCCACGCCGGTGTTGGCGTCGCCCTGCGCGCCGCCGACGTCGTTCCGGCCCTGCGTCGTCGAGGTGGCGCCCAGGGTCAGAGACGCGAACTGCTCGAGGCCGCCCAGTCCCGAGGGGAGCGAACGGAGCACATCCTGCTTGAGCACCTGCTGCGTGCGGGTGTTCTGGATGTCGACCACCGGTGTCGCGCCCGTGACCGTGATGGTCTCTTCCATGCCGCCCACCTTCAGGTCGGCGTTGGCGGTGGCCGTGAAGCCGGCCGAGATCTCCAGCCCTTCGCGCTTCGCCGTGCCGAAGCCCGCCAGGCTGAAGGTGACGGAGTACGTGCCGGGCCGCAGGTCCGTGATGTTGTACCGGCCCTGACCGTCGGTGACGGCCGTGCGGACCTTCTCAATGAGCGCCGGGCTGGCGGCCTCGACGGTCACGCCGGGCAGGACGGCGCCCGTGGCGTCCTTCACGATGCCTGTGATGCTGGCGGCGGTCTGCGCAAAGGCGGGTGCGGACGACAGGGTCAGAAGAACGCCGAAGAGTAATCCGAGCGATCGATGCTTCACGTTGTACCCCTCCACTGATGAACGACGGTGCGAGAAGCCGCCCGAGTGTCCGGTGTTGTCAGCACCGGACACTCGGGACGGTGAAAGAGACTAGAAGTCGACCTGCGCGCCGAACTTGAAGAGCCGGCCGCCGAGTAGCACCGACGGCTGCAGGTAGTTCGGGCCGAACGTGTTGTTGTTGGCCTGCGACGGACGCGTGTTGGTCAGGTTGTAGATCTCGAAAATGCCCTGGATGCGCGTATTCCTCATCTTGATCGAACGGGTAAACCGCGTGTCGATCTGGTTCAGGCGCTCATCGAATCGCGTAGCCGGCGCAATCCCCGCGATGTTCATCGTGGCGTTGCAGGCGCCGGTCGGGGCACACAGTGACAGGTTCCGGCCGAGCGACGGCAGGATCTCAGCGTTG
>JBIKWH010000299.1:0-3514 GCA_044356435.1 Vicinamibacterales bacterium | reverse complement strand
TGATGCGTCCATAGCCGCGCGCGAGCATGCCCGGCAGCAGCCGGTGCGTCAGCTCGACGACCGCCGTGATGAGTACCTGCAGCAGGTCGCGCTGCTGCTCCCACCGCGGCGTCGTGAGGAGTCCGGGCATACCGTATCCGGCGTTGTTGACCAGCGCATCGACGGTCAGCCCACGGGCCTGCAGCTCGTCGCACAGCCTCGCGACGCTCCCGACTTCGGCGAGATCAGCGGTGATTACGTGCGCGGTGCATCCGTGCTGCTTCGCGAGCGTGGCTGCCAGCGCCTCCAGGCGGTCCGTCCGGCGAGCGGTGAGGATCAGGTCGAAGCCGTGCGCGGCAAACACCTCCGCACAGGCCGCGCCGATGCCGGCCGACGCGCCCGTGATGAGGCAGGTCCGCTTCGCCACGCTAGTCCAGCCGCCGCAGGACGAAGCACTTCAGGTAGTGCGTCTCCGGCACGCCCAGCAGCACCGGATGGTCGCGACCCTGCATGCGCTTCTCCACGATGCTGACCGGCACGAGGCTGTCGACCGAGGCCTCCTGCAGCACCGCCTCGAACATCGGCTCCGTCACGTTGTAGGAGCAGCTGCACGTCACCAGATGGCCCCCGGGCGTCAGCAGCCGCATCGCCCGCAGGTTGATCTCCTTGTAGCCCGCCATCGCGTTCGGAACCGACGCCTTGTTCTTGGCGAAGGCTGGCGGGTCCAGGATGATCGTGTCGAAGCGCTCGCCGGCCTTCTCGAGCCGGCGCAGCTCGTCGAAGAGGTTCGCCTCGATGGCCTCGACGTTCGTGATGGCGTTCCGCCGGGCGTTCGCCGTCACGCGCGCTACGGCGTCTTCCGAGATGTCGATCGCCAGCACGTCCTCGCACGCCGGGGCCAGCCGCAGCGCGAAGCCGCCGTTGTAGCTGCAGCCGTCGAGGCACCGTCCCCTTGCGTAGCGCAGCGCGGCCTCGCGGTTTTCCCGCTGGTCCAGAAAGAGTCCCGTCTTCTGGCCGGTCCACGCGTTGACGTCGTACTCCACGGGGCCTTCGCGCACGAGAATCGCCTCCGGCACCGCGCCCTGCAGCAGGCGCACTTCCTGCGGCAGGCCTTCGAGCGCCCGCACCTTCGGGTCGTTCCGCGCCAGGATGCCGGCCGGCTGCAGACGCGCCGCGAGCAGGCCGGTAATCATGGGCAGCAGGCGGTCGACGCCCTGTGAAAGCGCCTGGACGACGAGATAGTCACCGTAGCGGTCCACGACCAGGGAGGGCATGAGGTCGGCTTCGCCGTTCACGAGCCGATACGCCGTCCCATCAATCCGCAGACGTTCGCGGAAGGTGATGGCCGCATCCAGGCGCCGCTGCCAGAGGGCTTCGTCCGCCACCGCCTCGCCGCGCGTCAGCATCCGCAGCGTGATCTGCGACTGGTCGCTGAAGAGCGCCTGGCCCAGCACCTGCTGGCGGGAACTGAAGACGGTAACCGTCTGCCCGGCCTCCGCGTCGACTTCCGCGACGTCGGACCTGTAGATCCACGGGTGGCCGGCGAGCAGGCGCTGCTCGCCCTTGCGATTGATCAGGGCGTAGGGTCTTGTCATGAATAGGTGAGCCTATGGTGTCACGGGGACGAGGCGACACAGTCCGGCACCCTCCCGGGTCTGGAGCGCGGGTACAATCGGAATTCTCATGTCCGACACTCTTGCCCGCATGCAGCGCTCCCTGGCCGCCTTCGACCCCGATATCGCGCAGGCCATCAGCCATGAAACCCACCGCCAGGCCGACGGCCTGGAGCTGATCGCCTCCGAGAACTTCGTCAGCTCGGCGATTCTCGAAGCCGCCGGCTCGGTGATGACGAACAAGTACGCCGAGGGCTACCCCGGCAAGCGCTACTACGGTGGCTGCGAGTTCGTCGACGTCGCCGAATCGCTGGCGATCAGCCGGGCCAAGGCGCTCTTCGGAGCCGACCACGCCAACGTGCAGCCGCACTCGGGCGCGCAGGCGAACACCGCGGTGTTCCTCGCCATGCTGAAGCCGGGCGACACGATCATGGGTATGAACCTCGCCCACGGCGGCCACCTGACGCACGGCCACCCGCTGAACTTCTCGGGCAAGTTCTTCAACATCGTCCCCTACGGCGTGCGCCAGGACGACGAGCGCATCGACTACGAGGAGCTCGAGCGGCTCGCCCACGAGCACAAGCCGAAGCTGATCGTGGTCGGCGCCAGCGCGTATCCCCGCGTGATCGACTTCGCCCGCATCGCGAAGGTCGCTCAGGCTGTTGGCGCGCCGATGATGACCGACATGGCGCACATCGCGGGCCTGGTGGCCGGCGGCGTGCACCCGAGCCCGGTTCCGCACTCGGACTTTGTGACGTCGACCACGCACAAGACCCTGCGCGGACCGCGCTCGGGCCTCGTGCTCTGCCGCGAGCAGTACGCGAAGGACCTCGACCGCGCACTCTTCCCGGGGGTGCAGGGCGGCCCGCTCATGCACATCATCGCGGCCAAGGCCGTGTGCTTCAAGGAAGCGGCCGAGCCGGCGTTCAAGGAATACGCAAAGCAGGTCGTGGCCAACGCCGCCGCGCTTGCGAAGACGCTGAGCGGCCACGGCTTCCGGCTCGTCAGCGGCGGCACGGACAATCACCTCATGCTGGTGGACGTCTTCAGCAAGGGCATCACCGGCAAGGTCGCCGAAGCCGCGCTCGGCAAGGCCGCGATCACCGTGAACAAGAACGCCATCCCGTTCGACAAGAATCCGCCGATGACGGCCAGCGGCATCCGCGTCGGCACGCCCGCCATGACGACGCGGGGCATGAAGGAAGCCGAGATGGCGCAGATCGGCGACTTCATCGCCCGCGTGCTCGCCTCCCCGGACGACGACACCGCCATCGCCGCGGTGAAGACGGAAGTCGAGACGCTCTGCCGGCGCTTCCCGCTCTATCCGGAGCGCCAGCAGTAGCGACGCGCTATCCCTGCAGGCCGGCCTTCCGCAGGATCGCCATCATCGGGCACCAGTTCGTGAAGGCCGACTGGAAGAGATTCAGCCCGACGAAGAGCGTGAACCAGTAGAAGCCGGGGTGGACATACATCCCGGCCACCACGCTGGCCGCTACGAAACCCCCGCCAATCAGGCGGATTGCGCGATCGACGTTCATCACACTGCCTCCCGCGGCGCCTGGCGCCGCTTCATCACGAAGTACAAGACCGGCACCGTCATCCGCGACAGCAGAAGCGACGCCACCTCCCCGGCCATCAGTGAGATGGCCAGACCCTGAAAGATCGGGTCGAACAGAATCACACCCGCGCCGACCACCACCGCCGCCGCCGTCAGCACCATCGGCCTGAACCGGATGGCGCCCGCGTCGACCACTGCCTGCTCCAGCGGCAGCCCCTCGCGCAGCCGCTGCTCGATGAAGTCCACGAGGATGATCGAGTTGCGAACCACGATCCCGGCTCCGGCGATGAAGCCGATCATCGAGGTGGCCGTGAAGAACGCGCCCATCGCCGCGTGCGCGGGCAGGATGCCGACGAGGCTGAAC
>JBIKWH010000300.1:0-3514 GCA_044356435.1 Vicinamibacterales bacterium | reverse complement strand
CATCCCCGACGAGCCGCTGCTGGCCGCCGCCATTGACGGCACGCTCCGCCAGCCGGCGGTCCTCGAGAAGCAGGTGCGGCGGATGATGGCGGACCCGCGCGCGCGGTCGCTCATCGACAACTTCACCGCGCAGTGGCTGCGGCTGCGGAACCTGAAAGACCAGCAGCGCGAGTCGGCGGACTATCCCGAGTTCGATGAGAACCTGCGTGAGGCCTATCGGCGCGAGACCGAGCTCTTCGTCTGGAGCACGATCCGGGAGGACCGGAGCGTGGTCGACCTGCTGGGCGCCCGCTACACCTATGTGAACGAACGTCTGGCCCGGCACTACGGCATCCCCAACGTGTACGGCCCCAGGTTCCGGCGCGTGGACCTGCCGGCTGACAGCCCGCGTGGTGGCCTGCTCGGCCAGGGCAGTGTGCTCACGCTCACCTCGCACCCCAACCGCACGTCACCGGTGCTGCGCGGCAAGTGGCTGCTCGAGAGCATCCTCGGGTCGCCGCCGCCGCCGCCGCCCGAGAACGTCCCGGCCCTGCCGGATCGCGGAGAGGGTGGCCGTCCGGCCTCCGTGCGTGACCGCCTCGAAGTGCACCGGCGCAACCCGGTCTGCGCCGCCTGCCACGCGACGATGGATCCGCTCGGCTTCGCGCTCGAGCCCTTTGACGCCATCGGCACCTATCGCACGGTCAGTGAGACGGGCGCGCCTCTCGATTCCACCGGCACGCTGCCGGGCGGCGCGAAGTTCGACGGTCCCTCAGGGCTGCGGAGCGCGCTGCTGGAAAACCGCGAGCGGTTCGCGGTCACCGTCACCGAGAAGCTGATGGCCTTTGCCCTGGGGCGCGGGCTCGAGTACTACGACCGGCCCGCCGTGCGACGCGTGGCGCAGACGGCCGCCCCACGTGACTTCCGGTGGTCGGACATCGTGCTGGGCATCGTGCAGAGCGTGCCGTTTCAGATGCGCGCCACCGCGGCCGGGGAACGTGTCGCCGCCGCTCGGCCCGTGTCGGACACCGCCGCGCCCCAGCGGGCCGCGGACCTTACGCAGAGCAGAAGGAACGTCCCATGATCATCACGAAGATGGCGCTGCCGCGCCGCACGATCCTCAGGGGTCTCGGCACCACGCTCGCTCTCCCGCTCCTCGATGCGATGGTGCCCGCCTTCACCGCGACGGTGAAGACGGCCGCCGCTCCGACCCGGCGGCTCGGCGTCGTGTACGTGCCGAACGGCATGGCCATGGAGTACTGGACGCCGAAGAGCGAAGGCGTCGACTACGAGGACTCGGCGATCCTGCGCAACTTCGCCCCCTTCAAGAAGCAGACACTGGTTGTCTCCGGGCTGAAGGCGCTCTGGACACCGGCCCATGCCGGCGCCTCGACGACCTTCCTGACCGGCGCCGCCGGTGTGCCGGGCGAGACGGCGCCCGTGGCCGACATCTCGATCGACCAGATCGTCGCGCGGGCCTGGGAGAAGGACACCCAGCTGGCCTCGCTGGAGCTCGCGATTGAGGGGCGCGCGAACGCGGGCCAGTGCAGTGCCGGCCACAGTTGCGTCTACATCAACACGATCTCCTGGCGGAGCCGCACGACGCCGCTGCCGATGGAGAACAACCCCCGCGTGGTATTCGAACGGCTCTTCGGCGACATGGGCACCACGGACCCCGCGGCGCGCCGCGCCCGGATCCTGCATGACAAGTCGCTGCTCGACTCCGTCGGGGACAAGGTGACGGCCCTCAAGCGCGCGGTGGGGCCGTCGGACCAGGTCAAGATCGAGGAATTCGTGGAGGGCGTGCGCGATGCCGAGCGCCGCATCCAGAAGGCGGAGCAGCAGAGCCACGACGAACTGCCGACGATGACGGCGCCCGAAGGCATCCCGCCCTCCTTCGCCGACCACGTCGACCTGATGTTCGACCTCCAGTTGCTGGCCTACCGGACGGATCTCACCCGCGTCATCACCTTCATGATGGGGCGCGAGGTCAGCTCGAAGACCTACCCGGAAATCGGCGTGCTCGATGCGCACCACCCGCTCTCGCATCACGAGTACGACGCCGGCAAGATCGCGACGATGTCGAAGATCAACAGCTATCACGCGATGCTCTTCGCCAAGTACGTGGAGAAGCTCCGCGTGACAGCCGATGGCGACGGGTCCCTCTTCGACCACATGCTGCTGATGTACGGGTCCGGCATGTCGGACAGCAACGCCCACAGCCCGCTCAATATCCCGGTGGCGCTCCTCGGCGGCGCGGGTGGACGTCTGCAGGGCAATCGCCACCTGAAGTTCAAGGACGACCTCCCGCTCGCGAACCTGATGGCGAGCGTCGTCGACAAGCTGGACGTGCCGCTGGAGCGGCTGGGCAACAGCACCGGCAAGCTGCCGATCGACGCGATCCCGGGGGTGTAGGGCGTGCGCAGATTCTGCAAGACGGCGTTGCTCGCCGCGCTCGTCTTGGCGCTGTTCGCCAATGTCGCCATCGCGTCGGCGGACGAGCGCCTGATCGCGGCGGCGCGCCGCGACGACCTGGCGGGCGTCCGCGCGCTACTGAAAGCACGCGCCCGTGTGGACGTCCCCCAGGGCGACGGCGCGACGGCGCTCCACTGGGCGGCGCACTTCGACAACCTCGCCATGGCCGATGCGCTGCTCACCGCCGGAGCGAAGGCGAACGTGGCCAATGATCTCGGCGTGACGCCGCTGTGGCTCGCCTGTCTCAATGGCAGTGAGCCGATGGCCGCACGTCTGCTGACGGCGGGCGCCGATCCGAACCACGGCCTGCCCTCGGGCGAGACCCCCTTGATGGTGGCGTCGCGCACCGGGGCGGTGGCGGTGGTGAAGCGTCTGCTCGCGAGTGGCGCCGATGTCAACGCGCGCGAAGGGTCCAAGTCGCAGACGGCCCTGATGTGGGCCGTGACCGAGGCGCACGCGGACGTCGCGAAGGCGCTCGTCGAAGGCGGTGCCGACGTGACGGCGCGTTCGGCGGTACGCAAGCGGCGCGTCAATACCGACGCCGCAGGGTTCGGGGCCGGCGTCGTGATGGACGTGGAGCAGGGCGGATATACCCCGCTGCTCTTCGCCGCGCAGCAGGGTGACGTCGCTTCGGCGACCCTTCTGCTCGATCGGGGCGCGTCACCCAACGACGCCGCGCCGGACGGCACGACGGCGCTCGTCGTCGCGAGTCACAGCGGGCACGGCGCCCTGGCCGCGCTGCTCGTGCAGCGGGGCGCGGACGTGAATGCCGCGGGGGCGGGGTATGCCGCCCTGCATATGGCCATCCTCCGGGAGGATGTCGGGCTCATCAGCGCGCTCCTCGCGAAGGGTGCCAACCCGAACGCGGTGGTGGAGCGCGGCACCGGCATGCGCCGGGCGAGCCCGGATTACGCGCTGGAGTCGCCGGCAATCGGTGCGCCGCCGCTGTGGCTGGCGGCACGCTTCGCCCAGCCCGAGGTGATGCGCCAGTTGATGGCCGGCGGCGCCAAGGCGGTCGGACCCAACAAGGACGGCACCCCGCTGCTCGTCGCGGCCGCGC
>JBIKWH010000298.1:0-3515 GCA_044356435.1 Vicinamibacterales bacterium | reverse complement strand
GCTCGCACTGCTCTTCCTGACCAATCGCGTCCTGAATCCGGCGCTCATCCTCATCGAAGTCGCGCTGAACAGTTACGTGCTGTGGGTCAACCGGGACGCCCTGCCGAATGTCTGGAAGCGGGTGCTTCCGATCGTGATCGGCCTGCTGCCTGGCGTCGTCGCGGGCACACTGCTGGTGTCGCACGTGAGCCCGGCGCCGCTCAAGCTCATCACCTACATCACCATCCTGCCCCTCATCCTGATTCAGGCCGCGGGCTTCCGGCGGCCGATCAAGTCGGAGCGTTCGGCCGGCGTCGTCTTCGGCGGGGCGGTGGGCGTGCTCTATTCCGTGACCACGATTTCAGGCCCGCCGCTCGCCGTGATGCTCAGCAACCAGGGCCTCACGAAGCGCGACTTCCGGGCCGCCCTCGGCGTCATCCGCCTGGCGGAGTCGTCGATGACCGCCATCGCGTACCTCTCCGCCGGCCTGATCGTCCAGGAGAGCTTGAGCCTGATTCCGTACATCCTGCCGAGCATCCTCATCGGCGTGCCCATCGGCACCGCGCTGATCCAGCGGATCCGCCCGGAAACCTTCCGTCGCGTCTGTATGAGTTTCGATGCCTGGGTCGTCGCCTTCGGTCTCTCCCGGCTGATGGGCGAGATGCGGTTCATCACCGGCCCATCGGCCTATCTGATCATGGTCGTGGTCGGCGTGCTGGACGCGTGGCTGCTCTACCGCTTCTTCGCCACGCTGCCGCCGGAGGACGCCCCGCCCCCGCTCTCCTCGCCCGCCGGATCGGCCTGACCCGGCCAGGCGTGCCCTCCCGGAGGGACAGATGGATTGTTGCGTGAGCGGTGCGGATCATCCGCTACCTGGAAATATTCGGGACCGGGACCGCCTGCGGACCGATCGATGGCTGCGCGGCCTGATCTATTATGTTTCCATAACGACGGGGTCCCGCTGGACCCTGCCCCGACCGGGACACTCACCCCATGCTCAGCTCGCTGGCCGACATCTATCAGGAACTCGAACAGATTGACGTCGCGCGCGACCTCGATCAGAAGTCGCTCCACGTTTCCACGCGCGGCCTGACATGGGTGCCCGCACCGGTCCTCGACGGTTTCTCGAAAGAGGAACTGCTCAGGCTCTACTACTACATGGCGCTGACTCGGGCGACCGACATCGAAATCGTCAAGATGTCGCGCAAGGGGCTGGCGCTGGGCAAGCACCTACCCTGCACGGGCAACGAGGCCACGGCCGTCGGCGCCACCGCGGCGCTCAAGGCCGGCGACTGGGCCACGCTCGCCATCCGCGACCTCGGCGCGTTTCTCGTGCGCGGGGTCCCGCCCTCCCGCGTCATCGGCCAGGCCTGCGGCCGCATGAACGGCATGTCGAGCGGCTGGGACGGCAGCCTGCACATGGCGAACAAGGCGGCGAAGGTCGTCGGCCTGATCAGCCATCTCGGCACACTCATTCCGCTCGGCGCCGGCTGCGCCTTCGGCGAGAACTACAACGGCAAGGACGCGGTGGCGCTCGCCTTCGTCGGCGACGGCACCACCAGCACGGGCGATGTGCACGAAGCGCTGAACATCTGCTCGGTCATGGAGATTCCGCTCGTCCTCGTCATCGAGAACAACCAGTGGGCGTTCGGCACGCCCAACCGCCTCGAGTACGCCACGCCGACGCTCACGCTGCGCGCGCTTGGCTACGGCAAGCAGGCCGAGGGCTACTGGGTCGACGGCACCAACGTGGTCACGGTGTACGACACGGTCTCGAAGGCCGTGGCGCGCGCCCGCGAGACGAAGGGGCTGACGATCGTGGAGGCCGCGACCATGCGCATGGACGGCCACTCCCTCGCGGATCCGTTCACGAGCTATGTGCCGGCCGAACAGCTCAACACCTGGAAGGCCAAGGACCCCATCACGACCTTCCGCGACAGGCTCGTCAAGGCGCGTGTCGCGACAGAGAAAGAACTGAGCGACATCGACACGAAGGTCGCCGCCGAGGTGCTCGCCGCGGCCCTCGAAACCGAGCAGAGCCCGAAGCCGGTGGCCGACAACATCGAGGCCCAGGTCCTGGCGCCCGCGCCGACCTTCCCGAACGCCCTCGTCCTGCCGACGGGCAAGGGCAGGACGATCACCTATCACCAGGCGATTCGCGAAGGCCTCCAGGAAGAACTGGACCGCGACCCGAATGTCTTCATGATCGGCGAGGACATCGGCGTCAGCAACGGCGCCTTCAAGATCACCGAAGGCTTCTCGAAGAAGTACGACGGCATCGACTGGGCCGAGGCGTGGAACAGAAAGGACGTTCCGTTCAAGCAGCGCCGGATCATCGACTCACCGATCGCCGAGGCCGGCTACGTCGGCATCGCGCTCGGCGCGCAGCTCGCGGGGCTCACGCCGATCGTCGAGTTCCAGTACGCCGACTTCGCGTCGGAAGCCTTCAAGATGATCATCAACTACGCCGCCACGCAGAACGTGCGTGAGATGGGCCCGGTCGGGATCGTCCTGCGCTTCCCGTCCGGCTGGGCGACGAACACCTCCATCTACCACTCGGTCAATCCCGAGTCCTGGTTCGCGTCGACACCGGGACTCAAGATCGTGGCGCCGATCACCGCGTTCGACGCCAAGGGCCTGCTCAAGGCCGCGGTCCGCGACGGCAATCCCGTCCTGTTCCTCGAGTACAAGAACTACTACCGCATCAAGCCGGAGCGGCTCCCCGAAGGCCTGAACCTGCCGGTGCCCGAAGAGGACTACGTGGTCCCGATCGGCAAGGCGCGCGTGGCACGCGAGGGCAAGGACCTGACGATCGTGTCGTTCGGCTCACAGACGATTCGCGCGCTCGAAGCCGCGCAGCAGCTCGCGCAGGACGGCATCTCCGCCGAGGTCATCGACCTCCGCACGGTGCTGCCGCTGGACATCGAGACCATCGCGGCGTCCGTCAAGAAGACCAACCGGGCGCTCGTCACCTGCGAGGCGCCGCGGACCGGCAGCTTCGGCACGACGATCGTCACCGAGATCGTCCGCGCGTCGTTCGACGACCTCGACGCGCCGGTGCAACTGGTCGCCGCGGCCGATACGCCCGTGCCCTTCTCGACCGAGCTCGAAGAAGCGCACCTGCCCACGACCGCCAAGGTCGCGGCCGCTGCCCGCGCGCTGCTGAAGTACTGAGACGGCCTACCGCCGCGCCCCCGTGGGGTCGTACCCCTCGGGGCAGGACGGCGACAGTGCGTAGATCCGGGACGGAAGGAACCCGCGGTCGTCGGTCACCCCGAGCGGGCCCAGAGCGTGAAGGCTGGTAGACGCGGGGACGAACTGGCCGAGAGGCCGGCCCGCCGCACAGGCGTACTCGCCCGGCAGTTCCTCACGGGTCGGCCAGATGAGATACCGCCCCCGCCAGACCGGTAGAACCTCGCGCTCCGGGGGATCGACCGGCGCCCATCTCGCCCAGTCTGCGTGACTCGACTCCCGCCAGTGGAAGTAGCGGGACCCGGCCTTCTCCACCGCCACCAGATACTGAGCCTCAGGCCCGA
>JBIKWH010000026.1:0-12265 GCA_044356435.1 Vicinamibacterales bacterium | reverse complement strand
GACTACAAGTCCGGCACCGCGCCGCAGCCGCGCCGCGCCCTGCAGGCGGCCATCTACGGACTCTTCGCCGCCGAGCGGCTGGCCGAGGAGGACGGCGGCCCGCCGTGGACGGTCGACGAAGCCGCCTACGTGGCCTTTACCGGCAAGCGGACGGTGGCGCCCGTCATCAAGCCTGGCGCCAACGACGCCGCGAGCATCCTCGCGGACGTGCGCACGCGGACGTTCGAGATGCTCGACCGGATCGCGGAGGGCGCCTTCCCGGTGAAGCCGCACGACCTGATGACGTGCCGCTACTGCAGCTACGCCTCGGTCTGCCGGAAGGACTACGTCGGCGATGAGTAGCGATCACCTTCCCTTCGACTTGCCCTTCGACGCGGAGCCGACCCGGCCCGAACCGCCGCGGCTCGAGTCGGCGCTGCCTGCGGAGGTCGTCGAGCAGGACGCGGCCGCGCGCCGCGCCGCCGTGGACCCGCGGAGGAACGTGGCGCTCCAGGCCTCGGCCGGCACGGGCAAGACGCGCGTGCTCGTGGACCGCTTCGTCAACCTGCTGCAGGCCGGCGTGGACCCCGCGAACATCCTCGCCATCACGTTCACGCGCAAGGCCGCGGCCGAGATGCGCGAGCGGATCGTCGCCACGCTGCGGCTGGCCGCCGAACGCGGTGAGCTGCCGCCGTCGCGCTGGGCGGCGCTCCGGGATCGCCTCGCCGATATCGGCATCAGCACCATCGACGCGTTCTGCCTGTCGCTGCTGCGCGAGTTCCCGCTCGAAGCGGATCTCGACCCCGGCTTCCGCATGGCGGACGACACCGAGGTGCCGCGCTTGATGGACGAGGCCATCGACCGCACGCTGCGGACGGGCCGCGCGCTCGCGCAGGAGGACGAAGGCGTGGCGTTCGTCTTCCGGCAGCTCGGCGACCGGCGCGTGCGGCAGGGCCTCTCGGCGCTGCTCTCGCGGCGGCTCGTGGCGCCGTCGCTGCTGGACCGCTTCCTCGACGGCGGCACGGTGACGGCCGAGGAGGCCTCGAGTCGCCTCGTGCAGGACCTGCAGGCCGCGTGGGCGGGCGTGCCCGGCGGTCTCGACGCATTCCTCGACTGCGCGCCCGTGACGCTCTCGTCGGCGCTGCTGCGGCTCGGGCTCGAAGCCCATGTTGGTGGCCGGACGGATCAGGCCGAGGCCGTGCCGTTGCCGGCGCTGGTGGCCGCGCTCACCGAATACATGCTCACGCAGGAGGGCGAGCCGCGCCGCGGCGGCTTCACGTTCCGGAAAGCGGAGTTCGCGACCGAGGCGGCCTACAAGCGGCACCGCGGGATGGTGATCGACCTGGCGCCGGTCATCCGCGAGGCGCTGCAGCGGCATCGGCGCGCGGTGAATCAGGTGGCGTCGACCGGCGTGCGGCGGCTCTTCCAGATTGCCCGCAGCGAATACCGGCGCACGCTCGACGCACACGCCGTGCTCGATTTCCCCGATGTGCTCGAACGGGCCTGCCAACTGCTGCGCCAGATGGACGAGTTCGCGCAGAGCCGGTTCCGGCTCGAGGGCCGCTATCACCACATCCTCGTCGATGAATTCCAGGACACGAGCCACGCGCAGTGGGAGCTCATCTCGCTGCTGATCCGGTCGTGGCGGGAAGGCGCGGGCATCGCCGTGACCGGGCCGCTCGAGCCGTCGATCTTCGTCGTCGGCGATCCGAAGCAGTCCATCTACGGCTTCCGCGACGCCGACCCGGCCATCCTGCACGACGCCGCCCGGTTCATGGAGGGGCTGCGGCCGCACGACCGCGTGCGCGAGTCGATCGCGCGGAGCTTCCGCTCGGTGCCGCCGGTGCTGGCGTTCGTCAACGACCTCTGCACCGAGATGGCGGGCGGCGCGGACGAGGGGCGCGACGGCTTCCGGTACGACGACGTGGACCGTTTTCCCGTCGCCGCCTCGGCTGATGGCGATGCCACGGCGCTGGGCCTGCTGGCGGGGGAGACGCCCGAGGCCTGCGCGGCAGACGTCGTCGCCGAGATCCGGCACCTGCTGCACACGGCCGTGGTCCGCGATCGCACGACCGGTGTGGCCCGCGCGGCGCGGCCGGGCGACTTCGCCATCCTCTTCCGGTCCCGCGACAGCCACCGCGCGTTTGAAGCTGCGCTCGAGGCGGCCGGCGTCCGTGCGCACGTCTACAAGGGACTCGGCTTCTTCGACGCCGACGAGGTGAAGGACGCGCTCGCCCTGCTGTGGTGCCTGGCCGACCCGCACTCGGACCTGCGCGTCGCGGCCTGGTTCCGATCGCGCATGGTCGGCCTGACGGACGCCGCCCTCGCGTGTCTCGCGCCGTCCCTGGCCTCGGCCGCCGCCCCCGGCGCACCGACGCCTGACGCACTCTCACCCGGCGGTCTCTCGCCCGGCGACCGACAGCGGCTCGACGCGGCGCGGACGTCGCTCGCCGGGTGGCTGGCGCTGGTGGACGTGCTGCCGCCGGCCGAACTGCTGGACCGCGTGCTGGCCGACGCCGCGTATCACGTCGAGCTTGCCGGGCCCCGCGCCGCGCAGGCCACCGAGAACCTGAAGAAGCTGCGCGGGCTCGTCCGCCGGCTCCAGAACCGCGGCTACGCCACGCTGGCGCGCATCGTGGAGTACATCGACCGGCTCTCCCTCGGCGACGAATCGAACGCCGTCATCGACGCGACTGACGCCGTGAACCTGATGACGGTGCACGCCTCGAAGGGGCTCGAGTTTCCCATCGTCTTCGTCGTCAACCTCGCGCGCGGCACGGGGAACTGGCGCGATCCCATTCGCATCGCGGCGGGCCGCTCGGACGAGGACGCCGTGTCGGTCGCGATCGGCACGTTTCAGTCGGAGGCCGACGAGGCGCGCCCGGCTCGCGAGCGCGAGGAAACCAAGCGCCTGCTCTACGTGGCGCTGACGCGCGCCCGCGAACGGCTCTATCTCGCCACCGTGCTGAAGGATGGACGACCACAGCCGGGCCGGGGGAGTCTGGCCGAGGTGATGCCGGCCGGCCTGCTCGACCTGTTCAGTTCCGCGGTGCGCACCGGGACGACGACCGTTGCGTGGCAGGTCCCCTCCGGGCACGCGCACACGTTCCGCTGCGGTGCGGCCGACGCGCCGGCGTCAGCCGAGGAGGCGTCGGGGCCTGTCGAGCCGCCGCCTGCCGACTTCTCGCGCCTCGTTGCGCTGCCGTCCGCGACCGCCGTGACCGAAGCGGGGGAGGTGAATGCCGGCCGCTCGGCGACGCGCGGAGCGGCGTCCGACCGGCAGGCCGGCGTGCTCGTGCATCGGCTGATGGAACGATTCGGGGGCCGGGCCGTACAACTGGACGACGTGCTCCCGCGTCTGCCGGAGCTGGTGGGTGCGGATCTGCTGCCCGACGAACGCGCGGATCGCGATGCGCTCGCCGCTCGCGCGCTCGCCGCCTACCGTGCACTGACCGGGCAGGCCGAGCTGGCCGCGCTGCTGGCCAGCGGCGAGGTGCATCACGAAGTGCCGTTCAGTTTCAGGTCAGAGGGCGCGCTGCGACGGGGCGTGCTCGACTGCCTCGTGCGCGCACCTGGCGGCCCCGTTACCGTGCTCGAGTTCAAGACAGGCCGGCCCCGTGCGGAGCACCAACTGCAGGTCGCGGCCTATCGCGCTGCGGCCGAACGGCTCTTCCCGGGCACGCCTGTGGACGTTCGAGTCTTCTATTCCGGTGAATAATTGCCCGAAATTCGACGATTTCTTCATTGCCCCGCCCGGACCCATCCCATATGATCGACGGCAAGGAGTCGTGATGATTGGAGAAGAAGCGCGCGTGGCACTCACCTGCCCGAGCTGCGGGAACGACCAGAATTTCCTCGTGAAGACGCTGCAGATGCACCTGGCCCACGTGAGCGAGGCCCGCATCGAGGTTTCCGAAGAAGGTCGACCGGCTGTGTTTGAACTGCTGTGCGACGAGTGCGACCACGCGCTGCCGCTCGACGAGATCGACGAAGTCACCCGCCGCGAACTGCTGCTCTCGCTCGGCGCTCGTTAGGGCGTCGCCCCTCGCATTTCCGTTCGTTGACGCGGGCCGGCGCCGGCCCTATCGTACTCACGGCGCCCATGCTGCCCGAGCATCTTCCGTCGTTTCGTGATGCCGTCATCGGTGCCCGTGTGTCCGCGCCGGGCCCGGCCGCAAGCGCGTGGCCGCGCGACGAAACGGCCATCGACTTTCCATCCGTCGCGGCGGAAGTGGACGCGATGACCAGCGCCTTCCTGGCGCCGGACGTCGTGCCCACGCTGACCGCCGACGTACGCCTGACGCCCCGGCAGGCCTTCGAGGGCGCGGCGCTGCCGATCGACGTACCGGTGCGGTGCACGTGCCGCGCATGCGGCGGGCGGGGCGAGCGGTGGCCCGATCGCTGCGCATCCTGCCAGGGCAGCGGTATCGAGATGCGCACGCATGCGGTGCGTGTCCTTGTGCCGGCGCGTGTCCGTGATGGTGCGCGGTTCCGCTTCGTCGTCACTCCGCGTCTCCACCCGGAAACACGCATCGAGCTGCGCGTGTCAGTGGCCTAGCCGCACAGCCCATCAGCCATGGCACGCCACGTCCACATCCTCGCCATCCTCTCGCGCCTCTGGGGCGGCCTCGCGCTCGTCATGGGCACCTCGCTCCTGTGCCTGGCCGGCGGGGCGGCGGCGCTGCTGCGGCAGCCCTCGAACGTGGTCGGGGCCCTGGCCGGGCTCGCCGCGGGCAGCTTCCTCATCGTCGGGCTGGCGGCGATCGCCTGGGGCATCGCGAGCCTCTGGTCCGGACGCCTGCTGCAGCGGCATTCCCCGTTCGGCCGCGGCCTGGGCCTTGGCCTCTGCCTGCTCAATCTCCTGATCCTGCCGTTCGGCACCGCGCTCGGCGCCTATGGCCTCTGGGTGCTGCTGACCCACGAGGGCCGCGCCCTCTTTCACTCACATCCGGCCTGACGGGCCGTCGTCCGCCACGCGTTCGTCGAGGAGTCGCTCCGTGGCTGGCAACGCGCAGTCCGGGTCGGGCAGCCCGTAGGCCGTCTTGAGACGCCGCACGAATCCAGCGTCGACCGGAAACGGCTGGTGCACCGTGACGCACGGGTCCTGAATCCCGGTGTGCCGGGCACTCAGGCTCACGTTCCCCGAGGTGATGACGGCCCGGACGGCGAGGGCCGCGAGTACGACGGCCGGCAGGAGCCGCGCTGGCGTCGCCCACGGCAGGCTGCGGAGCCGCGCGAGCAGCAGCGTGAAGCCGCTTCCCACCAGCAGCGCCACCATCGTCAGACCCACGATCGTGTTGCGCGACCGGTAGAGCGGTGCCTGGAGCGCGGCGTTGGCCAGGATGACCAGCACCGCAAGCGTCACCCACGGAGCCCTGCGGACGCCGAGCGCCATGAAGACCAGCCAGAAGGCCGCCTGCACCAGCCGCAGCGGCGCGATGCCGGCGAGCCCGTCGTCGCCGAGGAGGCCCGGGATGAGGGTCTGGAGGAGGCTGGCCCCGGCGTTGTACGTCGCCTGTGTGAGCGCGGCGGCATCGAACCGGTCCAGGCAGACGATCCGGTAACTGCCGAAGAACGCGTGCTCCTCACATCCCAGTCCCGAGACGGTCAGCGTCGCGCGCAGGACCAGATACAGGGCCAGGGCCGCTGCGCTGCCGAGGGCGAGGCTCCGCCGCTGCTGCAACCCCGCCCAGGCGGCCAGGCCGGCGGCGAACGCCAGGCCGTACTCCTTGCCCAGGCACGCTGCGAACAGCAGCGCCGCGATGGTCGCCGTTGTGCGTCTCGACGACGGGCCCTCCCGGAGCGCCAGCGAGACGGCCGCCAGGCCGAACAGGCACGCGAAGGCCGTCTGCGTTTCCATCAGGAATTCGCTGATCGCGCTGGTCTGCCCCGCCGTCAGCAGGAACGCCGTGGCCACGGCCGCGCCCAGTGCCGACCCGGTGAGCCGCCGCGCCAGGGCGAAGACCAGCGCGACGCACGCGGACCAGACGAACAGATTGAGCAGCAGATAGGGCCAGAGCGGCGTCACGCCCCAGAGGCGGTACTCCGCCAGGACCAGCAGGTGCGGCAGCGGCCGCCACTCGAGCGGGAACCTCTCGTTGCCGATGAGCGCGTCCGGCATGCTCGCGGCGTCTGCCCATTCGAGGATGGCGATGTTGTCGCAGCAGAACGGCCGTGCGTAGCGTAGAGCCGGCCAATGGATCGCCACGGCGACGGCCAGGATGGCCGCGAAGATCAGCAGGGGCTGCAGGCGTGGCCGAGGCACGGCTCGCGGCAGTATAAGCTAGCGATCATGGCTACTCCGGAACGCGACGCCCTCCTCGGTGCGCTGCGCGTCGTGGTCGACCCCGACCTCAAGAAGGACATTGTTTCGCTCGGCTTCGTGAAAGACGTCCAGATCGACGGCGGCCGCGTGTCGTGCACCGTCGAGCTGACCACACCCGCCTGCCCCGTGAAGGAGCAGTTGCGCGAGCAGGCCATCGCCGCCCTCCGCGGCGTGCCCGGCGTGACCGAGGCCGACGTGAAGATGACGGCGAAGGTGCAGTCTGCCTCCATGCCCGAAACCGGCAAGCAGCCCCTGCCCGGCGTGAAGAACGTGATCGCCGTCGGCGCGGGCAAGGGCGGCGTGGGCAAGACCACCGTCAGCGTGAACCTCGCGATCGCGCTCGCCAGGTCCGGTGCCCGTGTCGGGATTCTCGACGGCGACATCTACGGCCCCAACGTGCCGCTGATGCTCGGCCTGCAGACGCAGCTCGAAGTCGGCGCCGACAAGCGGATCATTCCTGCCGAGAAGCACGGCATCCAGGTCGTCTCGATGGCGTTCCTGACCAGCGACGACGCGCCGATCATCTGGCGCGGGCCCATGCTTCACGGCGCCGTGCAGCAGTTCTTCCGTGATGTGGCCTGGGACGACCTCGACTACCTCATCGTCGACATGCCGCCCGGCACGGGCGACGTGGCGTTGAGCCTCAGCCAGACCGTGCCCGTCGTCGGATCGGTCGTGGTGACCACGCCGCAGAAGGTCTCGCTCGCCGACAGCCGCCGCGCCGTGCGCATGTATCAGAAGCTCAACATCCCCACGCTCGGCATGGTGGAGAACATGAGCTTCTTTGCCTGCTCGAACTGCCATCACGAGACGGACCTCTTCGGTCACGGCGGCGGTGAGCAGCTCGCGAAAGACATGGACGTGCCGTTCCTCGGGCGGCTGCCGATCTATCAGGCCATCCGCGAGGGTGGGGACACCGGCGTGCCGCTTGTCGTGGCCGAGCCCGGGTCGGCCGCGTCGAAGGCGTTCTTCCAACTGGCCGAACGGGCCGCGGCGCAGGTCTCGATTGCCGCGCACAAGGCGGCCATGGCGAACAAAGGCAAGATTCCGCTCATCCAGGTGCAGTGACGACGCAGCCCGATCTGACCTGTGCCAGGCGCACGCTGGCCAACGGGCTCGATGTGCTCGTGCACGAAGACCACCGCGTCCCGCAGGTGGCCGTCAATATCTGGTACCACGTGGGCTCCAAGAACGAGCAGCGTGGCCGGACCGGCTTCGCGCATCTCTTCGAGCATCTGATGTTCGAAGGCAGCGCCCACCACAATCACGGCTACTTTGCGCCGCTCCAGCAGGCCGGCGGCCTGGTGAACGGTTCCACCAACGCCGACCGTACGAACTACTGGGAAGTGGTGCCCACGGGCGCCCTGGACCTCGCGCTCTGGATGGAGAGCGATCGCATGGGCCACCTGCTGCCCGCGCTCACCGCCGAACGCTTTGCCACGCAGCAGGGCGTGGTGCTCAACGAGCGCCGTCAGAACTACGAGAACCGTCCGTACGGCCTTGCCGTGGCCGCTGTGGCCGAGGCGCTCTACCCGCGCGAGCATCCGTACTCCTGGATGACCATCGGCGACGCCGACGACATCCGCGCGATGGAGCTGGCCGAAGTGCAGGCGTTCTATTCGCGCTTCTACCATCCGGCCAACGCGTCGCTGACGCTCGCCGGCGCCATCACCGCCGACGAAGGCTTTGCGCTGGCCGAGCGCTACTTCGGGGATCTCGAGCCGGGCCCCGTGCCCGAGCCCGTCACCGCGCCACAGCCGTCCGTCACCGCACGGCGGCTCGTGCTCGAGGACCGCGTGGAGCTGCCGCGGCATTACGTGGCCTGGCACACGCCCGCGATGTTCGCGAACGGGGACGCCGAGATGGATCTCGCCGCGGACATCCTTGCCAACGGGCGCACCTCACGGCTCTACCGCACGCTCGTCTTCGAGCGCCGCCTCGCGCTCGATGTGGCCGCGTATCAGGCGTCGCGCGAGATTGGCAGTTACGCGCTGGTCGTCGCCACCGTCGCGCCCGGAAGGTCCGTGGCCGAGGTGGACGAGGCAATCCGCGAAGCCGTGGCGGAGCTGGGCGCGGCCGGGCCAACCGAGGGCGAGCTGGAGCGGAGCACCGTGCAGGCGGAGGCGCAGTTTATCTATCGCCTTCAGACGTGCGGAGGCTTTGGCGGCAAGTCCGATCAGTTGAACGCCTACAACGTGTTGACCGGCGACCCCGGCTACTTCCGTGCGGACCTGGCCCGGTATCAGCAGGCCACGGTGACCGGTGTGCGCGAGGCCGTGGCTGCGTACTGCCGCCCGGACCGGGCGATCACGATGACCGTCGTGCCGCGCGGTCAGCGCGAGCTCGCGCTGCCGGATGCCGAATCCGTGGCGGTGGCGTGATGGCGATCGACCGCTCGCGCCTCCCCGGGATCGGCGCGGAGGTCACGCTCGACTTTCCGGACATCGTCAGCCATCGCCTCGCCAACGGGCTTGAAGTCCGCACCGTCGAGCATCGCGCGCTGCCCGTCGTCACGTTCGTGCTGCTCGTGCGTGGCGGCATCGGCGCCGACCCGGCCGGGTCCGAAGGTCTTTCCGCGCTGACGGCCGACATGCTCGACGAGGGCACGGGCGATGAGTCGGCCATTGATGTGTCGGAGCGACTGGCGCGCATCGGCGCCGACTACGACGTCGACGTCCGCGACGACTCGACCCTCCTCACGCTGACCACGCTCTCGCGGTTCGCGGATCGGGGCGCCACGCTGCTCGCGGATCTCGTGCTCCGCCCGTCGCTGCGCGAGGACGACTTCACGCGTGTGCGGACGCAGCGCGTGAACCGGCTGCTGCAGCTCAAGGACTCCCCGGCCGCGCGTGGCGAGCAGGCGTTGCTGCAGGTGCTCTACGGCGATCATCCCTACGGACATCTGGGGATCGGCCGCGCGTCAAGCCTGGGCAGACTGACGACGGCGGACGTCGCGGCGTTTCACGCCGCCGTGTACCGTCCGACCCACACGACGCTCGTCGTGGCTGGAGACGCCACGCACCAGGAACTGCTCGCCGTTGCCGAGCGCGCGTTCGGCGACTGGCAGGCGCGCGGCGCCGATCCCACGCACGCCCCGGAATCGCTGACACCCGCAGCGATCCCCTCCACTCGCCTCGGCCTCGTCCACCGCGATCAGGCCGCGCAGTCCATGATCTCCATCGGGCAGCTCTCGCCGCCACGGTCCACGCCTGACTACGCGCCCCTCGTCGTGCTGAATGCCGCGCTCGGCGGGCAGTTCGTCAGCCGCATCAATCTGAAGCTGCGCGAGGAGAAGGCGTATACCTACGGCGCGCGGACCGGCTTCCGGTGGCGCCGCGGCCCGGGTACCTTCGAGGTCGACACCAGCGTCGAGACCCGCGTGACGCGCGATGCACTCGCCGATGCGCTGGCCGAGCTCGCCGCCGTGCGTGACGAGCGCCCCGTCACCGACGCCGAGCTGGCGATGGCCAGGGCCAGCCTGACGCTCGGCTACGGCCGCAACTTCGAGACCGCCGGCCAGGTGGCGCGCTCCGCCGCGCAGCTCGCGCTCTTCGAGCTGCCCGACACCTACTTCGAGCAGTTCGTGCCGATGATCGGGGCCGTGACCGCGGCCGACGTGGCCCGCGTGGCCCGGCAGCATCTCGACCCCGCGCGGATGAGCGCCATCGTCGTCGGCGACCGCGAGGCGGTGGCCGAACCGCTGGCAACCCTCGGGCTCGGCGCGCCCACCGAACTCGGTCTGGAGGATTAGTCAATGCGAGCAGTGCGGTATCACCGCCATGGCGGTCCGGAGGTGCTGACCTGGGAGGAGAACGTTCCTGACCCCGTGCCGGGACCCGGCGAGGCGCTCGTGCGCGTCCGCGCCTGCGCGCTGAACCATCTCGACCTCTGGCACCGCCGCGGCCTCGAGAAGCTCAAGACCCCGCTCCCCATGGCCGGTGGCAGCGACATCGCCGGTGAGGTTGTTGTGCCCGGGCCCAGTGGCCTCGCCGTCGGAACGCGCGTGATGCTCCAGCCCGGCTGGAGCTGCGGGCGCTGCCGCCAGTGCCTCTCAGGCCGCGACAACGAGTGCGCGCAGTACTCCGTGCTCGGCACGAAGGAGCAGGGTGGCTACGCCGAGCTCATCAAGGTGCCGGCCGGCAATCTGATTCCGATCCCGGACCACATCGACTTCGTGACCGCTGCCGCGTTCCCACTGACGTTCCTCACCGCGTGGCACATGCTCGTCGGCCGCGCCGGCATCAAGGCCGGTGACGACGTGCTCGTACTCGCCGCTGGCAGCGGAGTGGGCCAGGCCGCGATTCAGATCGCGAAGCTGCATAACGCCCGCGTGTTCACGACGGCCGGCACCGACGCCAAGCTCGAACTCGGGCTCAAGCTCGGAGCTGACGCCGCGATCAATCACCACACCGAGGATGTGCCGGGCCGCGTGCGCGAGCTGACGGGAAAGCGGGGCGTGGACATCGTGGTCGAGCATGTGGGCCAGGCCACGTGGGACCGCAGCGTGAAGTCCCTCGCCCGCGGCGGGCGGCTCGTGACGTGCGGCAACACCACGGGCTGGGAAGCCGGCATCGACCTGCGGTTCCTGTTCGTCCGCGAGCTTTCGCTCATGGGGTCCTTCATGGGCTGGAAGGGCGAGCTCCTCGCCGCCGCGCCGTTCTTCTTCAGCGGCAAGCTGAAGCCCGCGGTGGACCAGACCTTCCCGCTCCGCGATGCGCAGAAGGCGCACGAGCGCCTGGAGAAGGGCGAGCAGTTCGGGAAGGTTGTGCTGACCGTCGACTAGGTCGTGACCCCCGGTGCGTGCACCACGAGCACCGGACAGGACGCCGACCGGACGACCTGCTGCGTCGTCGACCCGAAGAGCGCGAGCCCCACGCCGCCACGGCCCTGCGCGCCCATGACGATGAGGTCGTTCTGCTGCTCAGCCGCCAGCCGCACCACTTCCCGGTGCGCACGGCCGAAAGTGACGGTCTCTTCGATCTCGCACTCTGTGCGCGACTCGCCGGACACGAGAGCCTGCAGCCGCTCGCGTGCCTTCCGAGCCATCTGCTCCCGTATCGCGGTGACGTCGAAGTCCGCGTCTGCCACCGGTTGCTCCTCGGCCAGCCACTCCACCACGTTCAGCAGCGTGACCGTGCCTGCCGCCTGGCGCGCGAGGTCCAGGGCGAAGCCGACCGCCTGCTCCGAGGCCGGCGAGAAGTCCACCGGACAGAGCACCCGCCGGAAGGAGGGTTCCTCCGTGCTCGACGCCGCCGACGGAATCGTCAACACCGGGCAGGGCGCATGCCGCAGCACCTTCTCCGCAATCGATCCCATCAGCAGCCGGTTGAATCCACTCCGACCGTGCGTGCCGATCACAATCAGGTCGGCGCGGGTCTCGACGGCCTGCTCCACGATCGACGTTGCCGTGCCGCCCTCGCGGACCGCGAAGGTGACCGCGACGCCCTCCGTCAGATCCGCGGGCAGCAGGCGCGCCATCTGCGCGCGGACGTCCTCTGCCGGCAGATCCTGCACATCGGGATCGGCGGGATCGAAATTGGGCACGACATGCAGCACGGTCAGCTGTGCGCCATACCACCGGGCCAGAGCCACGGAATAGCGGAAAGCGGGCAGTGAGGCGTCGCTGAGGTCTGTCGGATAGAGCACGTGCGTGAATGTCACCATGGAGACTCCCTTTGCCTCGACGCGGAGGCCTGTGCGCCCATACTACCCGTGCGACTCAGAAGTGCCCGTGTCCGTGGCAACTGCGGTTGCATCGAATAGCGTGCCCCAGGGGTTTCGTACGACATGGTGATGTACTTGATCCCGTCGATCTATCCGGGCGGTCGTCGGGCGCTGCGCGGAGAATGGTCCGGTCGTCTGCAGACGCGTCCCTTCATCGGCGCCGCCCACCTGCTGCATGACGGTACCTGCCTCGTCCGGCGGCTCGGCCCCGCAGACCCGGCACGGAGTGCCGGAATC